>CAMLLI010000808.1 GCA_946480685.1 uncultured Flammeovirgaceae bacterium
ATTTATACGTTGCGGTGAGCATGAAATTACGCGGTGCACCGGGGAACAAACGCAGGTAATTCTGGGCTCCGACCCAATACGTAGTATCAAAAATATTGTTGACATTCAGTGCCAACTGCATATTTGCCTTTGAAGGTGTATAGTACAGTGCCATATCAAACAAGGTATACCCCGGAACCTCGAAGGCGCGGGTAAACCACGGCACTTTACCTCCGCTGTACTGAACACCCAGTCCGATACCTATATCTTTCAGCAGTGTCTCATCCGAAAAGTTATAGCGTGTCCACAGGTTAGCGCTGTTTACAGGTGTGTTCTCCTTGCGTTTGCCGTTCAGGGAAGCATCACTGTCCTCTACAATCCGCGCATCGATATAGCTATACGAAGCGTTTACCTGCCAGTTTGGCAATATATAGCCCGCAAGCTCCCACTCTACTCCCCTGCTTCGGTCAGCTCCGCGCTGCACCAGCGAATCGGGAAAGGCCGGAACATTGGCATTCATCAGGATATTTTCCTGGTTGATTTCGTATAGGGCTACCGTGATATTGATTCGATTCTCGAAGAATTGTCCTTTCGCCCCGACTTCTTTCAAATCGCTGATGAGTGGTTTGAAACGTGCGGCTGACTTAGCCGACCAGAAAAACGCGCCCGTGCTGGGCATCAGGCTGACCGTATTGGACTGCGGTTGATAGCCCTTCAGATACGTGGTATATATATTTACCTGTTTGGTAACTTCGTAGGTAAGTCCCACGCGTGGCAGTAAAGCCGTGTTATCGAAAGATGCCTCACCGGGCGCCTTGTAGTTGGTAATGTCTTCGAACCATTCGTGGCGCAGGCTTAACAAAGCGGAGAGCCCGCCAAACCGGAATTGCTCCTGAATGTATAGGGCATTTGTTGTAGTCAGAGCCGAAGGTATGGGCGTACGCGAATTCAATATATAGTCTTCTACATTACGAATGGTATAGGAAGGATTGTTCAAATCAAAATGATTCACGTTTGGCTTGGGCAACGTCTTGCCGTCAACAACGATTGTCTGATAATTGTCTGCGTTGGCGAGTACGAATGAATTGGCCACGGTTCCATCCTTTAAAAGATATCCTCTTGCCGAGTTTTGTCCCGCGCCTTTTGTTTTATTCCAGCGGCTCAAATCATAGCCTACCAAAAGCTTGTGCTCAAGGCGGCCCGTCTTAAAATCAAAATTGAAATATGCATTGAGGTTATCAACGTTCCAGTATTGTTGCCGCTGCACAAATTGCATCGCTGCCAAATTCGTAACAGGTTGATTGTTCATGTCTACGGCAAAAGCATTCGTAGTACGATGCTCCTGCAAATCTTCCGACCACGTCTGCTTCATGTATGCTATATTTATACTGATGTTATCCGTGAACTTGTGCGCGAGGCTGGTCGTAATGATCATCTGCTTTGACTTAAAGAAATCATTGGCGGCACCGAGGTTCAGACTGATCGGTGTACTTTTCAAATTGGTAACACCGGCTACCGCTCCAAATATAGGTTGTCCGCGATCGAGGTTACCGGTGCCACTGCTATAGATCATCTCCGCGTTAATGGCGGTCTTGTTATTCGGTATATAACTGATGGATGGTGACACCAGCACGGCATTATTCTTTACCAGGTCGCGATATGATTTTCCCTCCTGTATACCTCCGGTTAATCTATATAGCAGTGTCTTTGATTCATTGAGAGGTCCTGTAAAATCAAGCGTTCCCCGCATCGTACTGAAACTGCCTACGCTCATGCTGATCTCCCTGCGCTCCACCGCCAGCGGCTTTTTAGTTACCATGTTAATACTGCCTCCCGGGTCTACACTCGAAAATGTCACCGATGCCGGACCTTTCAAAACCTCTACTCGTTCTATATTGGTAGTGATCGGCTGAAGAAAATAATACTGGCGTGTACGCATACCGTTGACGATCTGTCCTTCTTCGTTCTGACTGATCCCACGAATATTATACTGGTTGTAAAAACTCGATGGCGTCACACCACTTACAATCTTTACTGCATCTGCCAATTGAAACGCCTGCCGGTCGGCAATCAACTCCTTGGTAACGGTGGAGAGTGCCTGCGGCAAATCTTTATTCCGGATAGCAGTTTTAGTGGCTGAGAAAGAGTATTCGCTATTGTAGTCACGATCGGCCCGTCCGATCACTTCCACCGTCTGCAACTCCTGCGTATAGGTGGTGAGCACGATGGCACCCAGATCGTATAGTTTATTTTCGGAAAATGTATAGGTGGTGATGTACGGATCAAATCCCAGCGATCTGATCTCCACATCGTATATACCGGGTTGCGATAGTTCCATCAAAAATATACCGGACAGATCGGCAGTAACTCCTTCCTTCCGGTTTTCATGCATGACCGAAATGGTTGCTCCGGGTATAGCATTCTGTAACTGGTCTACTATTTTACCAGTAACCCGAACCTGCGAAAAGGTATAGCTATAGATCGTACTGAAAAGTATAAGTGCAAGTAGTTTATGTTTCATCCTAATGCCGTTAAATAGTTTCGAGATAGAGTTGTTGCAATTCACTGGCATTGATGTTACCGGTTGCTACTTCGTGTATGAGTTTCCCCTCCTTCATGATGCCGATGCGCGTGCCTACATTTACTGCGTTGAAGATGTCGTGTGTAGCCATAAAGATCGATTTACCATCACGCGCGAGCTCCTGACATATAGCGGTAAACTCTGCGGTTGCTTTCGGATCAAGTCCTGATGTAGGTTCGTCCATAAAAATGACATCCGCCTTTTTTGAAAGCGCGATCGCTATACCAACCTTTTGTCGCATGCCTTTGGAATACGTTGACAGCCGGCTTGCATGCGCTGCCTGTTGCAGTCCTGCCTTGGTAAGAAAAGCTGTTAACTCATGCATGCTATACGTAAATTCTGCGAGCTTGCTAAAGAAGTCCAGATTCTCGATACCCGACAAGTTTCCATAGAGCTGAACGACTTCGGGTATATAGGCGATCATTTTATTGGTGTCACCCCGATCAGGTTTTACCTCCATGTT
>CAMLLI010000809.1 GCA_946480685.1 uncultured Flammeovirgaceae bacterium
GAAAGATCTTTGAGATATACTAAAACTCAAACGTATTGTTCAGTACACGTGATGTGATTTTACCGGTGCCGGCAATAGCCTCGTCATATTTACCATTTTGATAGAAGTAGCCGGTCACATTTTTTGTAGCAGCATCAATAATCCAATATTCAGAAACACCGAACCGTTCGTATAAAGTTTTTTTTCTGATGCGATCGTGATCTTCGTTACCATCGGACAGTACCTCAACAATAAGATCAGGCACACCATGAATGTACCGATCGATGATTGAAAGCTTTGCCGCCGACACAAAAACTATATCTGGTTGAACAGCATTGGCGTGTTCATCCAGGTATACATCAAATGGAGCGGTATACACTTCTCCAATCTTTTTTTCTTCTGCATACAGAATGATTTTCGAAGAAAGTATAGCAACCGTGCGCTGATGTGCACGAACACGGGAAGTCGATATATAAATAGTTGCATCTATTAACTCTGCCTGCGTTCCTTCCGGTAATCCTCTATAAACTTCCATCATAATGAATGTAATTAAAACACTAATTCATAATTAAAATATAAAAGTTATTGCAAAGCCTGTTTTGTTTCCTGAATTTATTACGCAAAACTTCAACCACCATGGCTTCAACCCGCAGAGACTTCATTAGAACTGCAGCGCTTACCGGCATTGCTTTATCAACACTTCCTGAATCTGTTGTATTTGCAAAAAATAAAGAACCTAAAGTCAGGCTTGGATTTATAGGCGTTGGCCTCCGCGGACAAAACCACCTTGAACTTGCCTTACGAAGAAACGATGTAGAAGTAGTTGCTCTATGCGATATACAACAACGCATGATCGACATGAGCAAAGCGCTTGTAAAAGAAAGCGGCAAGCCTATGCCCCAGATTATTCTGGAAGGCCCTTACGGCTATAAAAAATTACTGGACAATAAAGATATAGATGCCGTGATCATTGCTACTCCGTGGGAGTGGCACACGGTGATGTGCATCGATGCTATGAACGCAAAAAAATACGTTGGCTGCGAAGTTATTACCGGAATGACAATTGAAGAATGCTGGCAGCTGGTACATACATCCGAGCGTACAGGCATGCCGTTGATGATGCTGGAAAATGTATGTTACCGAAGAGATGTAATGGCTGTGCTGAACATGGTACGACAAAATGTATTCGGAGAGATTCTCCATTTACAAGGTGGCTATCAACATGATCTGCGTGAAGTAAAATTCAATGATGGTAAACAGCCTTACGGTGGCGGTGTTGAGTTTGGCGAGAAAGGATTTTCAGAAGCAAGCTGGCGCACCCTGCACTCTGTAAACAGAAACGGAGATCTATACCCTACTCATGGTATAGGACCTGTTGCTATGATGATCGATATAAATCGTGGCAATCGTTTAACCGAGCTTGTCTCCTACTCCACAAAGGCACGCGGTCTTCATGACTATATTAAGAAAGTAGGAGGCGAAAATCATCCTAACACAAAAGTAGAATTCAAGCTGGGCGATATCGTTACAACCATGATCAAGTGTGCGAATGGCGAAACTATATTATTGCAGCACGACACGAATTTACCTCGTCCGTATTCACTTGGTTTCCGTGTGCAAGGCACCAATGGCATCTGGATGGATGTAAACCAATCGATCTATATAGAAGGTAAAAGTAAAAATCCACATCAGTGGGAGAATGCGAAAGAGTGGCTTGACAAATACGATCATCCGCTTTGGAAAAAATATGGCAATGATGCAGCAGGTGCCGGTCACGGTGGTATGGATTGGTTTGTACTCAACGCATTTATCGAAGCTGTGAAACAAAAAACAAATACACCACAAGATGTATATGATGCTGTAACGTGGAGTGCTATTACACCGCTATCCGAAACATCAATTCGTCTGGGAGGCGAAACCGTGGAGATCCCGGATTTCACCCAAGGTAAATGGATGTATCGTAAGAATGATTTTGCTCTGGGATATATATACTAAACCGATGCGCGTTAACCGACTTATACTTATCAGTGGTATTTTGTTGATGAGTGCGTTCGCGCATGCGCAATCAACATTTACCAAACGCTTATCAGATGCTGCTATTAAACTAACGGGCGATAAAGTTATTTACGATCCATCCTATTTTTCAATTCCCTATCCCAACGGAGATATACCTGCAGACCGTGGCGTATGCACCGATGTTATTATTCGCGCCTACAGAAAGCTGGGCATTGATCTGCAGAAAGAAGTGCATGAAGATATGGTGAAGAATTTCAAGGTATATCCAAAGAAGTGGGGCATGAAGACTACCGATAAAAATATAGATCACAGAAGAGTGCCTAACCTGATGACGTTCTTTAGCCGCTACGGGCATTCACTGCCCATCACAACACTTGCCGCAGACTATAAACCCGGAGATATAGTTTCGTGGGACTTGGGTAAGGGTGTTACCCATATCGGAATTGTAATCGATCAAAAATCGTCAGACGGACTTCGTAATCTTATCGTACATAATATAGGGCTGGGCCAGGAGATCTCCGATTGTCTGTTTAAGTATACCATTATTGGCCACCATCGTTACACACCTTAGGCGCATCTATCTTGCACTCAAAAAATTCTGCTCCCGATTTTTCTTTTATCTTTGCGGTCCCTTAACCAAAGGGGTGTGTATGCAGATCAAAGATTTACAGTTCAAGCAGTTCATAAACAAATCAAAAATTCAGGAAAAAGTAAGAACACTGGCTTCGCAGATCAATACAGACTACAAAGAGAAAACACCTGTATTTCTGCCGATACTGAATGGCTCGTTTGTTTTTGCTGCCGATCTGATCAAGAACATTGAAGTACCCTGCAAGGTATCGTTTGTAAAAGTATCATCGTATGGTGGTGCTGTTAGTTCATCAGGCCAGTTAAAAACATTGATTGGCCTTGAAGCAAGTTTATTTAATCAGGATGTTATCCTGGTAGAAGATATTGTTGACACCGGACTTACGCTTCAGAAAATTATTGAAGAGCTGAAAGGTCTCGGTACAAAATCAGTTGAAG
>CAMLLI010000810.1 GCA_946480685.1 uncultured Flammeovirgaceae bacterium
TGCGCGTGTCGAAGCTGAACGTTGGTTTAAAGACAGCGGTGGTTGTATATAGTCCTGTAACCGGTGAACGTCTTACGCGCACATTTACTTCTCCTTTTTCTCCCGGAAGTACACCAACGGTTCCACCAGTCGGATTTATCAACGATGCCGTGATCACATTGGCATCACCGGGATAGTTGGGAACCGGGTATGTTTTATCTTTATACTCTCCGGGCGCCATACCGGTAACAGGATGGTTCCCCTGGTTAGTCCATGTAGCAACCGCGAAGAAATCCTTAAAAGCAGAGCCATCACCAGCCGCTACATTATCAGTCACCAGCGGAGAATCGAAGCGGATCGGATTCGCTACATCCACAATGACATTATAGACCAGCGACTTGGTTCCTAACGAGTTTTCTGCCTGCAGGTAAAAATGTTTGGGATATTTGAAATCAACCTTCAAGCCATTCGCAGGGTATAAAATAAAATCGTTCGCGGTGCTATAATAGATTTTAGCAGCGTCATACGTGATGGTCGGTGTCAGCTGAGTGAAATCTGTTCCTTCCGGCACGATGATATAGATTGCATTCTCGGAGTAGTTTTCATACTCGGCAATCTTAACAGCATCGATCGTAGCAGCAAGAGCCGGGTTCTTACTTTTCTCGAACTTGAACCCTGTAATTTTCGCATTGGTAAAAAACGGTTCGCCACCATACACAACGGATACATCGTAGTGCACAGACTTTGTCTCAGAGGTCACCGATGAAATCGTATAGGTTACCGGGTCGCCTGAGAAGTCCTGTTGCTCGCCGGGTAAAGGTGAGATCTGATACTTGCTGTTGTCGAGATTAAATTGTTTGAGACTTAACATCAGACTGGTTTGCGAGTACGGAATTGTTATTTCTATTTTCCCTGGTTTGGTCTCCGCTCCGTTGGCAACTTCCGGATGACTAATATCAATATCCAGATATGTTACTTCAGATAAGGGGAAATCGTTCAGCTTCGCTTCGTTCCAAAAAGTATTGTCGACATTTTCATTATTATCATCATCTGACGAACAGCCAGCAAACAGCGCTGTCCCTAAGAGAATACTGTATAAAAAGAATTGCTTCGATCGAACTGATACACGCTTGATAGTACTTAACATGCAGATAGAGTTTGGGTTTTGGGTTTTACTAACTCGTGCGTGTACACAATACGTTGTGTCAAGGTTACGCTGAGTGGAAGCATTGCGAATTAAATATGCTGATATAGCTTTGATGAGGTTCAGATAAGCATAGAAGAATATCCGTTCAATCCAAGACATTGTGCTTTCAATGCTAGAGATTACTTGCATCTTAAAGATATACCTCTAAACACTGTTGTTCCGGGCAGAGATGTTAATAGGCGGCTCGTTGGCAATGGCTATCACCAGTCAGGCTGATGAAATCGATTAGCTCCTGCCATCATGAATTAAAGATCCAGCTAAAAATATAATATATAGCCCGGCAAAAGCAATCTTGTCAATCACCGAAAGGTATTACACGCTATATCACATGCTGAATGTAACAAAACTATATACGAACACCAAAAGAATTACGCTATATATACACAAATCGTCATTTCAAACGTTGCATAATCTGTTTTAGACATCAGACACTGGCGTACTTTCATTAACACTCACCTGAATAACGGTATACTTACCTATAACAACACACCAACACTACCTCAATTACATGTTCAATCATATATACCTATAAATACAAATAATATATATCCTTACAAATGCACCCGGAGATATATAATATACCTATATTCACACCTATATAAAAGCTGTGAAACCCCTGCTTTTATATACTTACTAAACCTAAACCGCAATAAATGGCAAAACACATAATTAATGCTCCGCTCTATAACTATATAATTTTGGCGGGATTTTTATGCGAATACAAACTGAAGGCGTGATAAAGGATCACGCCTTTTTTATTATCAAAGGGAACTGATCCTTATAACGAAGTATATAATTGAATAACAATAACAACCTAAACTAAACAGAATCTATGATAAAGGATTACCCGTGAACACTATAGATATACTTCTGTCCCAGGTGATACGAAGATAAAAAGGTGCCTGCCACTCCGACTGCCATCGGGCAGCAGGCTGTTTTAAAATAATTTGACAATCATTTAAAACATTTTCTTATTTATGATTTCACCTACAAATGTAGAGCGGCTCTGTCATGCCGTAAAATTTCATTCACAACCGGCTGCCAGTGCCGTTACGTTCCTGGCAAAAGCATCATTCTTCTTCCTGTTACTTTTTGCCTGCAGTGCAGTTAACGCACAAAATACAAAAACGGTTTCGGGTACCGTAACCGATAATGACGGTGTTCCAATTCCCGGTGTTACCGTTTCGGCCCGGAAGTCCGGAGCTGGCGTCAACACAGACTCGCAGGGTAAATTTACGCTTCAGATTCCTGAAACGGTGACCCATTTATCATTTTCGTTTATCGGCTATGCGTCTCAGGAAGTAGAAGTTCCGGCCTCCGGAGATATTGCTATAAAGCTTCAGGAATCATCCAGCCAGTTAGAAGAAATTGTCATCATCGGGTCACATGCCAGCGGCAGAACGGTACTCGAAACACCTGTGCCGGTTGATATCATTGATCTGAAAGAAATATACAAGACTACACCTCAGATCTCCATCAGCCAGATATTGAATTATGTAGCGCCATCATTTTCATCCAATGCTCAGTCTATACAAGATGGAACCGATCACATCGACCCGGCCTCGTTACGTGGTATGGGCGTAGACCAGGTGCTGGTATTGATAAATGGAAAGCGCCTGCATCAAACTTCGCTGGTAAATTTCCAGGTCGGTCCCGGTCGCGGACAGGTTGGTACTGACTTGAACCAGATTCCGGTTTCATCCATATCCAAAATAGAAATCTTACGCGATGGTGCCGCTGCGCAATATGGCTCGGATGCTATCGCTGGTGTTGTTAATATTATACTGAAAGAAACAACCGGCCAGGTTGAAATATCGGCAACAACCGGT
>CAMLLI010000811.1 GCA_946480685.1 uncultured Flammeovirgaceae bacterium
AATTATGCTACTCAGGTTTGTCAGTATGCTGCAAGTAAAAATGTGAAAGTAATTGTATGGGACTTCATCAATCTTCCCGTTGTTAACCCGGCCCGGCTTGCACAGTTTAAAACCATGGGGGCTGCCGGTGTAAAGATAGATCTGATTGAACGCGATGACCAGGTTGCTATCAACTGGTTTGAACAACTGGCGAAGGCATGTGCCGAACAGGAACTCATTGTCCTCTTTCACGGCTGTGGAAAACCAACTGGCTTGCAGCGTACATATCCGAATATTCTGAATATGGAAGCTGTGCGCGGTGCTGAGTGTGCCAAGTGGGATGATACACCGAACCCCGACTATCATTTGCAGTTTCCGTTCATTCGCATGTTAGCCGGTCCGTTGGATTATACTCCCGGCTCGATGCGCAACGTTCACCGGTCTCAATTCACACCAATCCCTACCGGTATACCCAACACGATGGGGACACGTTCGCATGAACTGGCGATGTACGTTATCTTCGACCAACCCTTGGGCTACCTGTGCGATTCTCCTACGGAATACAGAAAGTATATAAATGTCACGAAGTTCCTGTCAGCCGTGCCAACCACCTGGGACAAGACTATACCGCTCGAAGCAAAGCTGGGCGAGTATGCTGTTGTGGCGCGGCAGCATGGTGACGAATGGTATGTAGGGGCGATGACGAATCATACAGGAAGGAATATTGAAATTGATTTTGGATTCCTGCCCGATGGCGTTGAACGGATGGCCGAGATCCTGCGTGACAACGACCAGTCAGACACCAATGCAAAGGCGTATACCCATGAGGTTGTTACCGTTAACAATCAAAGTAAACTGAATTTTCGTTTGTCTCCGGAAGGTGGACTCGTGATCCGCATCCGCGATCTTGTAACGGGTACTTCAGAAGGAGAGAAGCCGCGTAACTTCAAGGTCTCACAAAACACCCAGCATACCGAACTGACCGTGGAGTCATCAGAAACTCTGAATACAATTTATATAATTGATATGGCAGGACGTGTTCAATTTCAAAAAGAGGTTGTACCTTCACAGCGTCCGGTAAAGATTGATATAGCAGGTATGGCCAGCGGACTATATGTAGCGTATGGCACCAGTACATCAAACTTCTACCAGGCTAAATTTATAAAGTAATTCTTTTTTACTGTGAGAACAACCCCCCGTACTACATTTTCCCTGCGCGCACGCGTCTTTGTTGCTTTTGTATTAAGCTGTATAGCCTTCTCGCTTCATGCAGAGGTTATGTTACCGAAAATATTTTCAGACAATATGGTGTTGCAGCGTAACGAACCGATTCGTGTATGGGGCTGGGCAAAGCCATCCGAGTCTGTTACGGTTACGTTTAATGGAGCATCTGCCAAGACTAAAGCTGACAAGAACGGAAACTGGAATGTCTCATTGACGGCTATGCCGCACGGTGGGCCGTATGAATTAATTGTAAAAGGAAAGAATACGATCACGCTTCGAAATATACTGATAGGCGATGTGTGGGTTGGAAGTGGACAGTCCAATATGGAATGGACGATCAAAGATACGAATCACGCCAAGGAAGAAATCGCGAATGCCAATCATCCGCAGATACGATTGTTTACGGTTCCGAAAGCGCTGAGCTTTGATGTTCAGAAAGATCTTACCGGCGGACAATGGCAGGAATGTACTCCGAAAACACTCGGAGATTTCTCTGCCGTAGCGTATTTCTTTGGTCGTAAGCTGAATGCCGATCTGAATATACCTATAGGACTGGTGAACAGTTCCTGGGGCGGAACGAATATCCAGACGTGGATGAGTTGGGATATTATGTCGGGTAAAGATGAGTATAAGAAACTCGACATGACAACACTTCGCGAAGCTGCCAAAGACATGCCGGAGAAACAACGTAAATTCGCTGACGCAGTGGCGAATGAAAAAGGTAAACTTGAAAAATGGTATGAGCCTGGCTATGCAGACGGCTGGAAAAAAATAACACTGCCAAAGCTATGGGAACAAACCGAGATAGGCGATGCTGATGGTGTTGTATGGTTCAGAAAAGAGTTTACAGTCAGTGCTGAAGATATAGGTAAAGGAGCCGTTCTTCACCTCGGACCGATTGATGACGCTGATGAGACATACATCAACGGAAAGCAGGTAGGAAGTATGAATGGCTGGAACATCGATCGTCACTATACATTGGCTGATAATATACTTCAGCCGGGAAAAAATGTATTGATAGTGCGTGTGTACGATGGTGCCGGTGGTGGCGGTATATATGGAGCTGCCGATAAGTTGAACCTCGAGGTGAACAATAAGCGCATTGATCTTGCCGGTGAGTGGCAGTATAAAATTTCAGTATTGAACACGCAATACGGACTTCAGGCTACCGGTCCGAATGCCTATCCTTCACAACTATATAACGCGATGATTGCACCGATTATACCGATGCCGATCAAAGGCGTAATCTGGTACCAGGGAGAGTCCAACACAGGTGAAGCAGCAAAATATCAAAAACTGTTTCCCGACCTGATCAATAACTGGCGTACCAAGTGGAATCAGCAGTTTCCATTCCTGTGGGTGCAGCTTGCTAACTTTATGGCTCCTGATCCGCTTCCGGTTTCGAGCGGGTGGGCAGAGCTACGTGAAGCACAGAGCAAGACACTTTCACTTCCGGCCACCGGACAAGCTGTTATCATTGATATAGGCGAGGCTAACGATATACATCCGCGGAACAAACAGGATGTTGGTTTGAGACTTGCGCTCTCGGCACTCAAAGTGGCGTATAACCAGAACGTTGTATACTCCGGCCCGGTATATAAATCCATGCAGAAGGCTGACAATAAGCTGGTGCTGACATTCGATAATATAGGAAGCGGTTTACATGTGAAAGATAAATATGGCTACCTGAAAGCTTTTGCTATAGCCGGAGAAGATCAGAAATTTGTATGGGTAAAGGCATACGTTGAAGGTAACAACGTTATCGTATACCATCCCGATATCAAGAAGCCGGTAGCTGTTCGCTACGCCTG
>CAMLLI010000812.1 GCA_946480685.1 uncultured Flammeovirgaceae bacterium
GGGCACGCTGATCTGCGCGTTGATGCCCTCGGTTGCTATATAAATTCTTCCCAGGACTCCCAATTCATCAAACTCGCGGTAGAGCTGATCACGGAACGCCTGTGGACTGATGATGTGATGATACTTGTAGAAGGAAATGGTTACCCTTTTCTCGAGGGTGGAGCGCATCTTCTCCTTGAGAAGACGGCCGTCAACGCGATTGTATAATGCCATGGATTAATTGCAGGTTAATCGTTGGTGCTTCCGAAAAAGCGTGGCAAAAATACAAAGAATTGAGGAGTGTCAAATTATGATTTTGAAGTTTCTATATATGTAAACTTTGTATATCTTTGTGAAGTAGTAAACGTTGATGGTGAGATTTAGTATTCTGCTGCTAAGTGCAGCCTTTGATTTTTTGGAACAACAAGACGAACATGTCAGAGCGAAAATATTTGCCGGGATTGAGCGCTCGCGTCATAACTTAAATATCAAATTCTTTAAGAAATTGAAAGATGATATTTGGGAATTCAGAACTGAGTATCGCGGTATCCAATACCGGCTACTTGCCTTCTGGGATAAAGATGATGCCTATGAAACGTTGGTTATAGCCACACATGGATTTGTCAAAAAAGTTGATAAAGTACCCGGCAAAGAGATTGAAAGAGCAGTGCAAATCAAAAACAGGTATTATGAAAAAAAGAACAAGCAAAAAAAATGATAACCTGAAGATATATACTTTAGAAGAAGCTAAAGATAAACTGATAGGTAAACGTGGCACAGCCAAGCGTGAAGAATATGAACTTGATCTGAGCATGGATGTTCTGTCCGATACGATAAAACGGCTTCGCATGGAACGTGATATGACACAAACTGAATTAGGGCAACTTATAGGGGTGCAAAAGGCACAGATTTCGCGTTTAGAAAATAGCCCTCAGAATATGACATTAGGTACAGCACTTAAATTGTTCACAGCCCTTCATGCTGAAGTGAAATTCATTGTAAGGCCAGAACGTAATGTTTCCAGGAAGCACACGGCTGTGCGTATTTAATTCATTACACTATAAGAGAAAGGAGGCGCAGAGTTACTCAAAGGGGATTTCCTTCGTACCTTGTGTCTTCTTTGCCCTTGTGCTCCTGAATTTTGACTACGAATAACTTATAACTACTAACGGATAACGATCCACCGCCTACCGATTCGCAGTCTTCGGCTGAAGCTTGCCGCGGATCAATAAATTATACTCTTCGCACGTAAGTATACCTTGCTCGTTACAATACGGACACGTTTTATACTCGTTACCAAATGCACCGCGGTGTATAATAACATGATCGCCTTTACATGCAGGGCAGACAACTTTACCGGCAGGTCCGCAGTCAATATTGTAATCCATGGAGAGTACTTCCTGCACTTTTTCTGCTTGGGTAGACTTCTCTTTCAAAAATTCAGTTTCGGCACGTTGCTTCCACAGTATAGCATCCTGCGAATACTGACCGTTGGTTCCTTTCAACTGAATATATTTGTTAAGCCAATCTATACTTTGCTTATACTGTTGCATGTAGAAAGAGTTCTTGCCAAAGTAATACGTGAGATCAGAAGGCACACTCTTCACGGAGCTCAGTACATGACGGAATATTTTATCGGCACGTTTGTAATCACCGTTGTCCATATAGTAAACACCGGAGTCAAGCTCGCGCATCAGTGCCGCTTTCTTCGCCTGTTCCTGCTGGCGTACATATTCATCAGCCTTCTCTTTATCTTGGGCGTACAGCGTATGTGTGCTGCCGATCATGCAGCATACCATCACCATAATACATCCAATAGTCTTTGTCAATCTTCCTTCACCGGGGTAATACTGTATACTCATTATTCGAATCGTTCCTTGTCTAAGTTAAGCCACGCCAACGCAGCGTTGTGAAATATATCTTCTTTTATACTCGTACTCAAATCCATCGCTTCAATAAATGATCCGATCTTCAGATCACCGAGCGGAAAGGGATAATCGCTACCCAGGGTAACACGTTTCGATCCCTGCAACTTCAACACATACTCGAGCATCATCGGGTCGTGCGTAACACTGTCAACCCAGAATTTGCCGAGGTAATCTTTAGGCGCCACGGCATTGTCAACTGCAACAAGATCCGGTCGACATTCAAAACCATGCTGCAGTCTTCCGATTGTTGGCAGAAATGATCCGCCCGCATGCGCGAAGTTAACCCGAAGCGCAGGGAGTCTCTCAAATATACCGCCAAAAATCATGGAGCTGATTGCCCGTGCTGTTTCCGCAGGCATTCCCACAAGCCAGGGCAGCCAGTAACGCTGCATACTTTTTTCACCCATCATATTCCACGGATGAATTAGTACGGCCATTCCTAGCGCTTCGCACGCTTCAAAGATGGGAAAGAACTGCGACTCGTTCAGATTCAGGTCGTTAATATTTGAACCGATCTGCACGCCCTGCAAACCCAATTGCTTACAACGCTCTGCTTCACGAATCGCGAGCACGGTGTCCTGCATAGGGATGGTTGCCAGCCCCAAATAGTTTTTCGGGTATTGATCAATTAGTGCAGCAATGTGATCGTTGAGAAACTGTGAGATCGCCAGGCCATCAACCGGCTTCGCCCAATACGAAAACATAACCGGGATGGTGCATACCACTTGCACTTGCGTATGAAAGCGATTGTACTCTTCGATACGCAATGCGGGGTTCCAAGCGTTCTCTTCGATTTCGCGGAAGAACTGGTTGCCGCGCATCATGTTGGCAAAACCTTTCCTGTGGTGTTGCAGGTGAATAAAATCACCATAGCCAAACTTGCTGGTCCAGTCGGGGAGGTGTTCCGGTATAATATGCGTATGAGAATCTATCTTCAGCATAAGAGGCTTGTTAACAAAGATAGAATCAATTTTTTATCCGCGTGACTTACTTCGGGGTTTGCGCGAGCGATACGTTGAACGTTTTTTAGACGAGCGATTTTCTTTCTTTAATTCCATGTAACGCGAAACACTCACGTTCACCAGCGCAAACATATCTCTCCGCTT
>CAMLLI010000813.1 GCA_946480685.1 uncultured Flammeovirgaceae bacterium
AAGCTTTTCGCGCATCAACGACTTTAATCGCACTACTATATATAGGGGGCGTAACACGACAAACTCGATTGTAGATTATTTCATGGAGCAGGCAAACGGAGATACGCCAAGCCAGTTTGATAGTTACCAATACAACACGCCTACCGGACTCGCATTCTATAATTACCTGATTGGTCCGCAGTCGATAACCGATCCGAACAACCCGGATGACCAATACTTTACAGATGCTCCGGTAGAATCCGATCAACAGGAAGAGATCATTACCAAAGGAACTTCGTACCAATGGAATTTTTCGTACGGAGCAAACATTCAAGACAAGTTTTTCTTTGGAGGAGGATTGGGTGTATCGACACTTCGCTATAAATCTCAGAAGACGTTCAGTGAATCATACCTCGATACAGACATCATCGATAACATGCAGTTGAATGAAAACCTGAGTGTGCGCGGATCGGGTGTTAATGTTACGCTCGGTGCCATTGTACGGCCGGTGGATTTTATCCAGATCGGAGCTTCGTTCACGTCACCTACGTATTACCAGATCACGGAGAACTACGATGCATCCATGAGTACAAGCTGGAATAATTATGATTACTGGGACGGCAGCAAGAACGTAACGCTGAATGACGAATCGGCTTCAACTGACATTGTTACGTCTGAGTATAACCTCACTACACCTTTAAAGATAAGCGCAGGTATAGCCTTTATATCGAAGTATGGTTTTATAACGGCTGACATTGAAAGAACAAATCCCGCGAAGGCTCGCTATAGCTCGGATATCAGCGGTATATCGTTCTCGTCTGAAAACGATGAGATCAAGTCGCTCTACCGTGCCACGAACAACTATCGTATAGGAGCCGAGTTCCGCTATGATATTTTCAGGTTACGCGCAGGCTATAATATTCAGAGCAGCAGTTTTGAAAATGATGACCTCGACAATAAAGTCACTACAATCAGCGGTGGTGTAGGTGTGCGTCTGAAAAAATTCTATGCAGACTTTGCACTCATCAATCGTTCATTCGATAATTTCTATAGTCCGTATACCTTGAACGATGGTTCAGAGCCTGTAGTAAAAATGGAGAACAAAACGCTCACATCGATGCTAACGTTCGGGTTTACTTTCTAAGCTGTATAGCTTCCCTTAATTTCCTGACGGAAGGTTGATGTAATGATATATGCGCCTGCTGGTAAACCGGCAGGCGTTTTTTGTATAGCTCTGTTAAACGAGCTTCTTTCTCTTTCAGATCATTCGCGTGTAACAACGGCCTGTCTTTGTTCAACGCTACACGCTTCAGCAACTCTTCAACTGATGTATCAATATATATACTAAGCCCCGACTGTTTAATTACTTCTATGCCGTCATAGAAACACGGAGCACCTCCACCGGTAGCCATTACAAAACTTTTTTCGGAAGCTGCCCACTCGCGCAACACTTCTGCTTCTACCTGGCGAAAGTAATCTTCACCGTTCTCTGCAAATATATCTTTAACCGCTTTGCCTTCGCGATTCTCAATTTCTTTATCCTGATCAACAAACGGTATACCCAGCTCAACTGCCAGCGGCCGACCGAGCGTAGATTTACCAGAACCTGGCATTCCGATGAGGTATATCTTTGTCATTTTGAGATTGGAAGATTTTAAGATTCGAAAATTGTAAAATTAAAAATTTGAAATATTATGATTTTCGGTTTGGTAAGGTTAGTCGTAGCAAAAACGTAAAACACCCAATCTTCCAATTTTACAATCTTCTAATCTTTCAATTTCCCCAACACTTCCGCGGCATCAGGAGTATCATTGTGGTGCCACATACCTTTTACGGTGCCGTCTTTCCAAACGGTTATGCCGGGGTTGGAGCGTACGATTGTTTTCAGTACGGTAGCGTCAACAAAGTAGTATGGAATGGCCAGTTGATATTCGTGACGGAATATTTCGAACTGCTCGGAGCTTGATGCGGTAAACGCCATCATCTCTACTTTACCATCCAGATCTTTGGCTAGCTGGCGTATCTTGTCCATATTTTCTCCAGATGCTTTGGTAGCATCATATACTATAAAAAGAAGTTTATTTCCCTGAAATGTATTCTCGGTAACATCCTCGCCTTCTACACTGCTTACGGAGTAATCGGTAATCTTCGCTTTGGTCTTGTCTTCATTCGTCTGGCGAACACTGATATACTTATAGACTAAAGTATCCGTCAGGTATTTTTCAGTATGCACTTCTTCACCATTGTCTTTGCGCTGAAACACATACTCAAACACAGGCTGCTCCTGCGGCTGCATCTGCTCCTTGATGTTATTACCAATTTTATACGGACGGAAATCAATGAAAGGCAAATGCTGAATAGCATATATACCTAGTCCTATACATACAATGGTCGACACTATAATTACCGCATGACCTTCGCGCGTACGAAGCACGGGCTGGTATTTATCCCGGAACCAGAATATATGCAGAATAAATACAATGAGTATAACATCTTTGGTGAACGACTCCCACGGGGTGAGTTTTATAGCATCGCCAAAGCAACCACAATCCGTTACCTTATTGAAGTATGCGGAGTAGAACGTAAGGAACGTAAAGAAGATGATCAACACCAGGAGTATAATGGACGTGATGCGCACTTTATAGTTAATGAGCAACGCTATACCCAGCACTACTTCCAGCACGATCAGTATAAAACCGATCTCCAGTGCATACGGTTTAAAGAGCATGAAGAAGGAACCAAAGTCTTCGGCAAATACTTCGAAGTACTCTTCCATCTTTATTTCTGTTCCAATCGGATCGTTGAGTTTGATCAAACCGGAAAAAATAAACAGCGCACCAACAAAAAATCTTGAAAATTGATCTATATACTTCCTCATGTCCTGATTGTTTATTCCGTCTCTTTACCAGATCGTAACGGAGTCAATATCTTTTTAATTCACTTCCGATAACTTGATCAGTGCAAACACCGAATAGTTTATCATATCCTGGTAGTTGGCTTTAACGCCTTCGCTCACCAATGTTTTTCCCTGGT
>CAMLLI010000814.1 GCA_946480685.1 uncultured Flammeovirgaceae bacterium
GGGCTGCTGAGACAGGCAGTCACCGTTATCGCGCGGATGACGTTGTAGCCAAAGTATTACCTTATCTGCAAGCATTGAAGAAAGCCGGCTGCGCTACATTTATAGATTGCACACCGGTATATATAGGTCGTGATGTAGCAATACTAAAACGATTGGCACAGACAAGCGGCCTGAATATCATTACCAATACAGGCTACTACGGTGCAGCCAAAGAGAAATACCTGCCAGCACACGCCTATACCGAGACCGCTGAACAATTGGCAGCACGTTGGGTAAATGAGTTTCGTAAAGGTATAGACGGAACAGGTATATATCCGGGTTTTATCAAGACTGGTGTTGATGCCGGACCGCTTACATCCGTGTGTGAGAAACTATTAAACGCTGCAGCGCGTACACATTTGCAAACGGGACTAACTATATCTGCTCACACCGGTAATGGAGAAGCTGCACTGCAGGAACTCGCTATACTTCAGAAAGCAGGTGTCTCACCGGATGCATTTCGTTGGGTACATGCGCAGAATGAAAAAGATAAGCAGCTTCATGCACAGGCTGCACGCACAGGAGCATGGATTGAGTTTGACGGTATAGACGGGACTGATACAGACAATATAGAACAACACGTGGAGTTCGTTCTTCACATGAACAAACAGAATCTTCTCAACAAAGTTCTGATCTCGCACGATGCCGGTTGGTATCATGTCGGTGAACCTGACGGTGGAACGTTCCGCGGCTATACTGCTATCTTCGAAACATTTATACCTGCCTTGAAAAAAGAAGGCTTCACCGATAATGACGTCAGGCAACTGCTGATTGATAATCCAAGAGAAAGCCTTGCTATACGAGTTCGAAAGGTATAGTCACGGCATCAACAGTGGGCATTTGCACAGTTTGAAATTCGAAGAAAGCATTAACAATTTTCAGAGAAGTGTCGGCAATGAAAATCTGGTAAGAAATTCATTGCCGCGTGACATTGATTCCGGATATATACGATAAGTTACTCTGACCTCAACACCTTTGCCGGATTTGTTATAGCGCCTTTGAATACCTGCACGCTTACCGTTAGCAGAGCAATAAGCGTAAGCAGCGCCACCGGCAACATAAACAAGTCCAACCCTAGGGCTATGCGAAATGCAAAGCTGCGTAACCATGTACTGCTGCCATACCATACTGCAGGCAACGCAATAACTGCTGCAACCACAACAAGTCTCATAAATTGCCCTGATAAAAGTATAACAATACTGCTCACCGATGCACCCAGCACTTTGCGCACACCAATTTCCTTGAGCCGCTGAGCCGTTGTAAACGAAGCCAATCCCCACAGGCCGAGACACGATATTGCTACTGCAAGACTTGCAAACATACCAAAGATGTTACCGAATTGCTGGTCGCTTTTATACTGCGCATTAAAGCTGTCATCGAGGAACGTATATTCGAATGGTTCACCGGGAATAAGTTCTTTATATAGTTTGCCAATTTCGTCTACAGCAGCCGGTATATTTTGAGCCTGCAGGTGAATGGAAATCTTCGGTGGTATAATGGTGTCGGCACGGAAGAGAAATGGGACATAATCTGTTTTCAGGGAGCTCCAGTTATAGTTCTTTAATACACCAATGATTGTAGCAGTGTCCTCTCCCATAACCAGTTGCTGGTGCAACGCCTGCTCAGCTGTCCCAAGGTCGTAAGCGTCCAGTGATGCTTCATTGATGATTACAGCATCCATATCCGATTTGATAGCGGGATCAAAATTCTTGCCGGCCACAAAGGGAATGTTATAGGCAGGTATAAAATCCGGATCGATCCACACAACACTCCCAAGTTTATTCTCGGTAATTGCTGCACCACTCTTCCGTACATCTGCACCCCAGTTGTGTCCGCCACCCGGTATAGCTCCGGAAGTTGCTATTTCTTTTACACCGTTCACTTTCAGAACTTCTTCTTTAAATATAGCGAGCTTTCGTTCCGCAGTTCTCCAACTGATGGTACCAGGACCGGCAACGACCAACATCTGATCCATGCGCAGCCCTTTATCCTGTGCTTGCATGAAGTGAATCTGTCGGTATACCACGAGTGTACCAGCTATCAGAATCAGTGACGCTGCGAATTGAAATACAACCAGTGACTTGCGTAACGAGAATCCACTCCCCTCACGCTGGCCCTTCATAACTTTTGTAATTTTGAACGATGATAGTACCAGTGCTGGATATATACCCGAAGCGAGTGTGCCGATGAAAAATAGCGCTGTGAGCACGATCCACAACCGGATATCCGTAAAGTTAAACGTGAGCTCGCGACCGATCATGTCGCTAAGTAACGGCAGCAGCAATACCGCCAGACTTACCGCTAGTACCATACCAATAAGGTTGATGACTACCGATTCGCATAAGAACTGGACAATGAGTTCGCTGCGAAATGCTCCGATCGCTTTTTTTATACCGACTTCGCGGGCACGTTCCATGGCACGTGCTGTGGACAGGTTGATATAGTTGATCCACGCGATAAAGAGTATAAAACCAGCAATGACACCGAAGAAATATATAGTACCGGGATTTACAGTCTCAACATTCAAGCGAAGACCGGGTTGCAAATGTATATCCCGGACAGGCTGCAGTTTTAATTCCATGCGGCCATTCATGTCTTTCCATTTTGGATCCAGTCTGCGTTGACAGAAATCCGGCAGCTTTTGTTCTGCACGTTCAGCGCTGGTCCCTTCGTTCAATTGTATATAGGTTGTAAAGTTATTCCAGCCCCAGCCATCGTCCTGCTGATACTGCTTCGTCAGGAAGATATTATGCATCGGCACGAGTATATGAAATGTAAAATGCGAGTTGCCGGGTATATCTTCCATAACAGCCGTAACGGTATAGTCGCCATTCATGCGACCGCCGGAAAGCGTCATGGTCTTCCCGATAGGACTTTCACTGCCGAAGTATTTTCGCGCGACAGATTGTGTCAGTACCATGCTGTTCGGATCATTCAGTGCATTCTCTAAATTACCAGCGAGTGA
>CAMLLI010000815.1 GCA_946480685.1 uncultured Flammeovirgaceae bacterium
GCTTATTGCAGCCTGTATTGTTAAAACGCAGGCGCAAACCTATCCTGTCCAGGTTAACACACAAATTCTGGCACCCTACAGTCCATTTTTGACAGACTATACGGAAGTTGGGGCACAGAGGTTCATAGTAAATTTCAGGCTGAACGACCCCACATTACCGGAGTATCGAGGTAAACTCAGACTTACCATAGAAGGTGTCGGCATTACCATACGTACCAAACAAAACTTCATTCCGCAACAGCCCTTGATATTGCAGGGCGGTGGTATACCATTAATACTATATGGTGAAGACCTGGAAGAATACTTCAATCCGAACAATCTTGACTTTGCCGGGCTATCCAAAAATCAATATGAGAAAGGCGCTAAACTTCCGGAAGGTGTATACCGGTTTACAGTTGAAGTATTAGACTACAACCGTAACACGGTGGTGAGTAACAAGGGCACTGCCATTGCATGGATTATTTTGAATGATCCTGTCTTACTTAACCTCCCGCGTAATGAAAGCAAGGCCGCAATACTCGACCCTACAAATATAGCTTTCACATGGACACCACGTCACACCGGTTCACCCAACTCAGCCTTTACCACGGAGTATATTTTCAAACTGGTAGAGATATGGCCTGCATCACGAAATCCCTACGATGCTTTCCTTAGCCAGCAACCGCTATATGAAACTACAACCTCATCAACACAAATAGTATATGGCCCTGCCGAGCCTGCACTTATACCCGGAAGAAAATATGCATGGCAGGTGCAGGCAAAAGATACCGAAGGTCGCGATCTGTTTAAGAATGAGGGCAAGAGCGAAGTGTATACTTTTCAGTTTGGCGATGAGTTGGGTATACCTGAGAATTTATCACTTCAAAAGGCAAACCCTTCATCGCTCATCGTCAGATGGGAACAGCCGGTTGCAGGGACTGACGTAGTTACTTATACCGTGCGTTACCGGCCTTATGGAAAACGCAACCATGATAATTGGTATACCGAGAAGACTTCCGATCAATGGAAAGCTATACCACAGTTACAGCCCAATACCGAGTATGAAGTACAGGTGCGTGCCGAGCAAGGCGCGCAGGTAAGTGACTATGGTACAGTAAAAATTTTCAAGACTGCTATAGCAGGTGCCAATGATTTTGTTTGCAAAAGTGATGTGTCGCCACCGGCAGTTCCCGCCAATGCTATACCGGCTACGCAGTTAGAAATAAACGATACGCTATATGCCGCGGGCTATGAAGTATTAGTGCGTGAAATAACGACCAATGAAGGCGGCACTTATACCGGCTCGGGTATGATGATCGTGCCGTGGTTCCAATCGGCAAAAGTACGCATGACGTTTAAGAACATCCGGGTAAACGAACAGCACTGGCTTACGGCAGGTGAAATTAAAAGCGTATGGAATGCCGATAGTAAATTCCTTTCCAAGTCCGAGAAGAAAGTTGACTCAACCAACGCACCTTTAAATGGGAATTTACCGGTCAATATTGTTGCAACCGAAACGCTCATTGAAATTACCGGAGCTGCTATTGCTACTGTAACAAAAGATGAAGAAGGAAATATAGAGGTATATACTACCGATGGCGATAAGAAAATACTTCCGAAAGGCAAAAGCTATTCCATTGCCGATGGTGTGGGCAACGGTTATGTAGTAGACGAGAAAGGTAACATCACGAAGACCACCGCAGAAGAAGCACGCAATGCCGCCGGACGTGGTGACCGTAATTATACCATCGCCCTGACCTTCAATAAAGGCGAAGGTAAATTTGGTTTCGATGAAAAGAAATACGATGCGCTCTCATCATACTATCAGCAACTGGGCGGTGGTCAATATATACCCTGGAAAGCCGTAACCGCATCACAGCCCGATGCCGTTGCTGCTACACTGGAAGGCACCGATATAGCAGCTGACAAAGTTCGCTTCGAAGTAAACGGCTCGAAAGTACCGGCCACCAACAGCGGCAGTAATTATACCCTCCATGTTCGTGGAGGCGCTGAAGGCATGGTAGAAGAATTACTGGCCCTATATACTCCAACCGATACCTCTAAAGACAACGTACTCGGTAAACTGAATTTGGTAAGCTACGATCAGCTAACCCGCAACCTGGTTATTGTACCGGTAAACGGAGCTACCATACCCGGTGGACTCAGTGCCAATATACTTTCGCAAAAGCTTACCGAAATATATGGACAAGCCGTAACCGCATGGGATGTAAAGCTTGAACCTTCCATTAAAGTATCGCTGGACGACACCTTCGATGATGGCGAAAGCGGCCTGCTCACCAACTATACCGGTGACATGAAGAAGGTGATCAAAGTCTATGGCAATCTTCAGGATAAAACATACTATATATTTTTAGTGTCTAAACCCAAGAGTGGTACTACGCTGGGCTATATGCCACGCAGCAAACAGGCGGGATTCATCTTTGTAGATAAACTCAGCAGTACAAATATAGTAAACACCCTTGCACACGAAATCGGTCACGGAGCCTTTAACCTGCAACATACTTTTAAAGAGTATACTTCACTAAGCCAGGGAACCACCGATAACCTGATGGATTACCCGAACGGGCCGTCACTCTATAAGTATCAATGGGATAATATACATGACCCGCAGAAAGTACTCGCGTTGTTTGAGGATGATGAGGATTCACAGAGCCAGGCAATTTCTCAGGCACCTGCTGAGTTGGTAAGCGAAGATGGCAGAACCATTACATTCATGTCGCCAGCCGGTACATTGGTGGTGTTATCCTCTTTTGCAAAAAAGCTCACGTTCGCCTATGGCTTTAATGATTCTGATCATGATTATATAGTACCCGGCACGTTACTCTCTTTCGAAGTAAAAGGAAAGCAGTATAGTTTAAGTAGCACCACAAAAGACGGCCCGTTTTCAGGTTATACCAACGATGAGGGCAAACGCTATAGTCCTTCTGACTTCTTCGAAGAAGATATAATTGCCAAAGGGAAGAACGCCGCCATTTTAATGTTGCCCTGTGCAGAGAAAG
>CAMLLI010000816.1 GCA_946480685.1 uncultured Flammeovirgaceae bacterium
ATGGTATTCGGAAGTACTACAGATCCGGTTGATGGCCCTCCCGGAGAAAGTATAGTATCTGAGGGGCCTGGAACAGTACCGACAGCTGTACCTGCTGTTGTAGCAACACCTCAAGTTGTAGAGATAGCTGAAGTGATGCCGGCTTTCGAAGGTGGACTTGAGGAGATGTACAGGTTTATCAAAAGGAAAATACACTACCCGGCTGCTTCCAGACGAATTGGTGTTGAAGGAACTGTATACGTATCATTTGTAATAAACCGTGAAGGTAAAGTTGTAGATGTAAAAACGATACGAGGTATAAGTCCTGATTGCGATAAAGAAGCTGAGCGCGTTGTCTCCATGTTACCAAACTGGTCGCCGGGTATGCAGAATCACAATCCTGTATCAGTACGCATGACGGTGCCTATAAAATTCCAACTCGATAAGTAATTGATATATGTATAGAGCCAGGTTGCTATAACAGGCGACCTGATTCCTAACCATACCGGTAGCAATAGATAACTTTATCTATACCTATACTATATCTTTTACTTCATCGTAGTTGGTGATCAGTGAAGCAACAGAGCCCGGGTTCTGTTGCTTCAGCAATGTAAATAGTGTTTTGGGTTTCACACCCAGAAACTGTTGTATGGATTTTAATATTGGCTGGGGATTCTCAACCAGATCTTCATAGGCAACCTCCAGCAATGGGTGATCTTTCAGCAACGTTATAAATAACCTCCTGTGTCTCAAATGTTCTTCACGGAACTGTATATAGTCGTTTCGGTCGATCGTAATCTTTGGACGCGGTTCCTGGCCGGCTGACTTTACACTGCTCCATACGTTGGTCTTCTGTGCAATCTTTAGAGATACATATACTTTCAGTATGTCGCGTCTGATCAGGTAAAGGATCTTTACATCTTTTCGTTTTACGACATGGTTGAACGACTTGGAGTAGCGCGGGTCTTCGCAGTATTCGTAGAAAAGTTTTAACCCGATTGCTTTCAGTGCCGGAGTGTGTGGTTTAAAAGCCAGACTTTCGATGTAGGGAAACGTTTCGCTTGCTATACTATTTGCTTCTACATTCTCCCGAAGCACTTCTCCATACGATTTGATCTGCGGATGCGAATTCAGGTAGGTGTGGAGCATCGTTGAGCCGGAACGCGGTTCACTGAGTATAACAAAAGGTGTATAGTTTTTTGCTTTGGACAGACTGAGGGCATCCAGCAGTTGCTTTCGTTTAATGATAAGGTACGTGCGCAGGTATTGGAAATAATAATGCATTCAGGAAACTAGTTTTTTTCTAACGTTACTATATAATCAATGAGGTTTATCAGTTTGCCGGCTTCTTCTTCCCAGTATACGCCATACGGATCTACGGGGAAGAATTGTTTGTGGCGCATGTCGTGAAGTATAGCTGCTATATCCGGATTTTTAAAGTCGATGGGTATACAAGCGGTATAGGTGTCACATCGTTCTATCCAGGGGATATGATTCACCATGAGTATCGGTAATTTACACCCGGTATATTCGAACAACTTGGTAGGAATACAATTTTCAGTTGACTTGTTCGCAGGATATGATATGATGCCGAAGTCGCTTTGAAAAATTTCCCGGATTATGTCGTTGTGGGGAATTAATGTGTCGCCACCAATCAGCGAAATATAGTCGTGCTGTTCCGTAATGCGTCTGATTCTCTGGGGCACAGTAGTTTGCGCGCTATACCCGATGATCGTTAACCGGATTCGCGGTTCCTGAGCATGGAGTGAACGTGCAAGGTCGATGGCTTCAAATACTCCGGTACTTTCCGCAAGCGTGCCGCTAAAGAGTAAATGTATATTCTGATCGGTACTGCTCTTCTTCGGAAATTTACCAGGCGGTTTTCTCAGTTTGTTTTCCAATACTATATATTTCTTTTTCAGAAAAGGCAGTTCGTGCTCGTATCCTTTTTCTGCCAGTATAAAATAGTTAACTGCCGGTGCGAGTATAATTTCCTTGAGACGGACGTAAGCTGCCAGCAACGGTCGCAGCAACTTCGGGTATGCGTTGGTGTAGCATATATTTCGGTAATAATTTTCCTGCAGGTCGTACAGAACATCGCATCGCGTAAAAAGCTTTACCAGCATGGCTACGAGCAGAAGTTCATGGGTGGTGATGATCAGCAGGTCCGGTGTGAGCTTCACCAGGTTGCCAATGAGTCGCCAGGGCTGCAACAGTCGGGCGATGCTGAGGCGCTTGAAAGATTCGGATGGATATAGCAGTATCTCTTCTGAAGATATAGCCCGCGCAGACGGATATCCGAAAATATGAACATCAAACCTGCCGGTCTCGGCCAGACTTTGGCCGATCTTCCCATACATCCGCGTATCGTCAATGGGTTTCAGTACGGAGGCGATGACTATTCTCCTTTTTTTTCTTTCTTGCATGTCGATTTAAAAATAAGATAAATGGAATTGAAACAACTCATTGAAAAGGCCTGGGAAGATCGTTCCCTTCTTCAATCACCTGAAATTCAGAATGCAATACGTTCGGTTGTCGATAAACTTGACAAAGGCGAGCTTCGTGTTGCAGAGCCTGTGGCGAACGGCTGGCAGGTAAATGAATGGGTAAAGAAGGCTGTAATTCTATATTTCCCGATCCAGCAGATGGAGACCATCGAAGTTGGTCCGTTCGAATTTCATGACAAAATAAAGCTCAAGCGTAATTATAAGGAACTTGGTGTGCGCGTGGTGCCGCATGCTATTGCACGTCACGGTGCCTTTTTAAGCAAAGGTGTGATCATGATGCCTTCGTATGTAAACATCGGTGCGTATGTAGATGAAGGCACGATGGTGGATACCTGGGCAACCGTGGGAAGCTGTGCGCAGATCGGAAAAAATGTTCACCTCAGCGGTGGTGTTGGTATAGGTGGTGTGCTCGAACCTGTACAAGCTGCTCCCGTAATTGTGGAAGATAATGCCTTTATTGGGTCACGTTGCATAGTTGTGGAAGGCGTGCGTGTAGGAAAAGAAGCCGTGCT
>CAMLLI010000817.1 GCA_946480685.1 uncultured Flammeovirgaceae bacterium
GTATGTATCAAAAGTCGCGTAAAGGACCTGTCGTTTCGCAAGACGCTTCTACCCGTTACCTTGAGTTCTTAAAAAACTATCCCTCACTGGTCAACCGAATTCCATTGGCATATATTGCTTCTTACATTGGTGTAACGCAACAATCGTTGAGCAGGATCCGAAAGAATATACATTAAGTCGTTTTTACCAAATGGTAAACGTGTTAAGTCTTCGTTCAATAAACTTTGCAGTGTTAATCTAAAAGCAAAGTGAAAATGAAAACAGTACTTATCACCGGAGCCAATAAAGGTATTGGGCTAGCCACTGCGAAAGAACTATTGCAAAACGGATTCTATGTATACCTTGGAAGTCGCGACATAGAGAAAGGAAACAAGGTCGTAGAAGAATTGAAAACAAACGGGCTTCAGAACGTAGAAGCAATTCCGTTAGATGTGACGGATGATGGTTCAGTCAAAAAAGCTTTTGACTTAATAGCCATGAAGACGGACCACCTTGACGTGCTGATCAACAATGCAGGTATTAACGGGGGCACGCCACCTTATACAGCACTCACAGCAACACCAGAGCAATTTATAGATGCGTTCGAAACAAACATCATTGGTGTTGCAAGAGTCACAAGCATTTTCATGAGTCTTCTGAAAAAATCAACACAGCCAAGAATTGTCAATGTAAGTACGAGCGTAGGGTCTTTATCGCTGCAAAGCGATCCGGCGTGGCCTGCTTACGAGTATGCGAAGTACGCTGTATATGCTTCCTCAAAGGCAGCGCTCAATATGTACACCATTCACCTGGCGTTTGAGCTGCGAGACACAGCATTTAAAGTAAACGCAGTGTGTCCCGGCTATACTAAAACTGATTTCACTGGTCACAACGGAGGTGATGTAGAAGTAGCCGCGAAACGCATTGCCAGGTTTGCATTGCTTGACGAAAACGGACCCTCTGGAAAGTTCTTTAGCGAAGAATCAAATCCACAAACAGGTGAAATACCCTGGTAAAGTAAATCGCTGTTGAACAACATCTATTGGGTCAGTTACTTGAGTCGATCAATTTGCCATCAACTTTAAAGCGCCGTTCCCTGATGGTGCATTGTTCGTTGTTCTTTACGGTCGGAGTTAAACCAAATGTATATTTAAAAAATGTACTCAAATTAAAACGGGAAAATCCATCACTCAAAAATAGAATGATGGATTTTGGTGCAGAGGAGGAGGGAAATGAATATAATTCCAACCTACTGTAATTTAATATCTTAAAAGCGGTCTCAAAACTTGCTCACCAGTTTGCTCACCGCTTTGACTGCAAATCATACTACCAATATACGTCTTTCTTGTATGATTGTCAATTACCCATCAGTTAGTATCAATTCGTATGTAAAAAGTAGGAAGTAAAATTGAACATCATTGATCGATGTTTTAAGACTAATGATCGAACACGATTTGTCCAACACGAACTGTATATGGCGTAAAACGATTGCAAGACCAAAAGCTTAAATTTGGCAATTTTTAACCCGAAGGGAAATTAATAATGCGCAAGAGTAATAAGCCTGACCAATATCCTTTCCAAAACCTGTCACTGGAATCTATGAAAGGAGAGAAGTGGGCAGATATACCCGGCTTTGATGGTGCCTATGGTATATCCAACTATGGACGAATCTGGGCAGCACCGCGACTGATTATATCCGCCGACGGTAAACAGCTATACTTTACCAAAGAACGTATCCGAAAGCAATCGCGGGCTAAGCACTATAACACTTATACGAAGGACTACGTGTACCAGCTCTCCGTTCACCTGCGGTATGAAGGTGGAGACTATAGCTTCAAGGTAAATCGGTTGGTATACCATGCTTTCGTAAAGCCCATTGATTTTAAGAAAGACAAACTTGTGGTGGTGCACAAGGATGGAGATAACCTGAATAACCGGTATGATAATCTGGTGCTGATGAACGGTACGGAGCTGTATATCCATGGATTGCGAAATGAGCGCAGACCCCGCTCGGGACAGTTGATCATCAAAGAGCGGAAGGTGTCCTGGTCGGATGCAAATTCACCACGACCCGTCATCAAATATACCTTGGGTGGTAAGAAGGTTGAGGAGTATAAAAGTGTAGCAGAAGCAGCACAAAAGAATAATAGTCATCGCAGTAGTGTCAGAGCCGTGGTGCAGCAGAAGCTCAAGCAGCTGAACGGATATGTATATCGCTTTAAGGGTACTCCCTACAAAGGAGAATATAAAGATTTCTCTTACGAGAAGAAAGTTACCCAGTATAGCATCGAAGGGAAAAAGCTCAACGTATATCCGAGTGTCAAAGAAGCGGCAAATAAAACGGGGAATGATTCAGATACGATCAGTAAATGTGCACTCCACAAGACGATGACCTGTGGTGGTTATGTATGGCGCTATGAAGGCGATCTATACCGCGGTGAGTATCGCGATAAAATTAAGAATAGGCCTCAAGCATTAGTGCAGTATTCGCTTTCGGGGAAGAAGGTCGCAGAATTTAATAGTGTCAGCCAGGCAGCAATACAAACTGGCTTCAATGCTTCAACGTTACTGGATTGCGCTCATAAACGAACAAAAACCTCGCATGGTTTTGTATGGAGATTCGTAGGCGATGTATATAAAGGTGAGTATAGCAGTCATCGTATCGGAAAACCAGTGACGCAGTTTACCTTGGAAGGGAAGAAGCTAAAGGTTTATCCTACCATTGAAGCAGCCGCACTTGCAACCGGTCTTACCGCGGCTAATATCCAGAAGAATGTCAATGGGCATAACAAAACGGCAGGTGGGTATATCTGGAAGTTCTCTTCCGCGATGGAAGTCAATAAACTAGAGCCAATACCGAAGACCTACAGTGAAAGAAAACCATTGAAAGGCAAAGAAGTTATCCAATATAGTATCGATGGAAAGAAGCTGGCGGTATATAACAGTATATCTGCTGCAGCCAAAGCTTGCAGACTGCATGTCTCGAATATTTCGGCAGCTTTGAATAAGGAT
>CAMLLI010000818.1 GCA_946480685.1 uncultured Flammeovirgaceae bacterium
GTAAAGTACTGGCAGCCGATCTTGTTACCGGCAAATGCGATGTGCGTATATCCGGATCGGGCGATGTAGAGATTAACGTTACCGATGAACTTGACGCCAACATCAGCGGCAGCGGCAGCGTACTCTACAAGGGCGATCCTAAAAAACTAAGCAGCCATTCGGCCGGAAGCGGTAAAGTCCGCAAGATGTAACGGCAGAAAATATATAGTGCTATATACTATAGCAGCAAAAGGCAGTTTGTTTGAGACAGACTGCCTTTTTTGTTAGTGTATTCACAAGGCATACTTTTTTCTTACCTTTTAGGTATGGATACGGAGTTTACAATCGAATATGAGACAGTTATACAATTGCTGCTGTCGTTCTTTATAGGCACTGCGATTGGCATTGAGCGGGAATACCGAAGCAAGGCAGCCGGCCTGCGCACAATGATCATGATCTGTTTAGGCTCAACGATCTTTACCGAAATATCAATTTCCATTGGAGCTTCTTCGCCCGATCGCATTGCATCCAATATTATTACCGGTATAGGTTTTCTCGGGGCCGGAGTAATTTTTAAAGATAATCTTACCATCAGCGGTATCACTACGGCTACAACGATCTGGATCTCTGCCGCGCTCGGTATGGCAGTAGGTGCCGGTGAATATTTTATAGCACTCGCGGGTTCCGTGGTGGTGCTTATCGTACTCACTGTATTTGAAAATGCCAAGCAGGTGATCAGTCGCATTCACCAGGCGCGCACCTATAAGATTACTATACCGCAAGACGATTCGCTTGTAAAACAATTAGAAGCAGAACTAACAAGTCTCAAGTTGAAATTTCTGCAGGAGCGCCACATGAAAAACACGGAAGACTATATATTGTTGTATGAGGTATTCGGCAGCGAGAAAAAGCTGACGGCTTTCAATGTGTTTCTCACGCACGATGCACGCATAAAATCGTACGAGTACTAAGTACTATATAGTTAGGGAAGAGAAGCCTGTGGCCAGCCGTTACTGTCCCATTGCAGCGTAAGTATCTTCAACTTGGGTTTCCCGTTATCGGCGGCATCGTAGGCGTGAACCACCAGGTAATCTTTACTATCAAAAGTATATACTGAATTGTGCCCTACCCCGGGCCATGCTTTATTGCCTTGCAGTACAAGCGTTCCTCCACCGGCATCCATACGAACACCGTCTTTATCAAGATACGGACCTTGTATTTTTTCTGAGCGACCAACCATCACTTTATAGTTACTGTCAACACCTTTGCAACAAAAATCAAATGAGACGAAGAGATAATAATAATTATTCTTTTTAAAGATGAACGGTGCTTCTATAGCAGCATCCCCTCCGTTGGCATCTGCTGTTTTATAGTCACGACTACGCTTGGCGATGGTATACCAGTCCTGTGGATTCGCTATCTCAGTAAGATTGGCATTTAGCTTCACCAGCTTTATACCACTCCAGAACGAACCGAAAGTAAGCCACGGTTGGCGTTGCTCGTCCCAGGCAAGGTTCGGGTCGATCGCATTCCACAAATCACGACCGGGTATAGATTCAATTACTTTACCATGGTCTGTCCATTTATGCTCTGAACTTTTCGGATCAAGTGTTTTGTTGGTGGCAACACCGATGCATGAAGTATTCTTTCCAAACGCAGAAACGGAATAGTATAAATAGTATAGCCCATTATGAAAGGCTATATCCGGGGCCCATATATGTCCTTTGAAACCCGGCACAGCTTCTACAGCCCATGCAGGTGGAGAATCGAACACCGGTTTTTCCTTTTGCCAGTGCTGAAGATCGGTGGATGAAAAAACAGAAATACCCACTCCTGTACAAAACAGGTAATAGGTATTTCCATCTTTTGCCAGCACAGGATCGTGCACACGAATATCCTGCGCATGCAGCGATGAAGTAACAATATAAATACAAACCAGTATATAGATTGATTTCCTCATCGCCGGTGCTATATATACTATAGCGCTTTTACTTTTATAAGCGTTACCGATGCAGGCGGTAACGTTGATTTTAGAGCTTTACCTTTCAGGTTAACGGCTTGCTCGGCCGGTTTTATATTAAACGGATTGTCCAATGTATTAACCGCTTCCAGGTTTGTACTCTTCAGTACCGTAATGGTACCTGCAGCAGAAGCTTTCTTAACACCGGGTATCTGTATATCAACCGTCTGTTCTTTATCGCTTGTGTTAACCACTTTAACAATTACTTCTTTTGTGTTGTTGTCCACCACGGCCGAAGCATACAAACCGTTTTTGCCCGCTACTGTCTCATTACCTGCGAGAATAGAAAGTACATTCGTTCCTTTATTTGTTGAGAACATCTTTTGCACATAGTAGTTTGGTGTACCGAAAGATCGAAGGTTATCAAACCAGATCAGGTCGGGTGTCCACTGCCAGCCTTCCACGTGCGCAAACAACGGAGCATACGAAGCCATCTGTACTATATCTGCGTTGCGTTCCAGTCCGGTCATGAAAGCTGCTTCAGCAAGTGCACTTTCCCAGTTGTTCTTGTTTTCCGGTTGAACTTTCTTCTCGGTGTGTGCTGCGTATTCACCGGCAAATATTTTCGGTCCTTTACGATCATAAGTATCATAGCGACTTGCATTCTTGAGGAACCACTCCGGTGAACGGTAATAGTGTTCATCTATAAAATCAACATTGAGACTGCGTAATACCGGGTTGAGGTATTCAAACAACGGTCCGTCTGGTGATGGCCCTGCGCTTGTCACAATCTTTACCGATGGATACTTGGCTTTGATAGCACTTGCAAATACTTTATAGCGCTCTACATATTGTGGTCCCCACTGCTCGTTACCAACGCCCAGCATTTTTAAATTGAACGGAGCCGGGTGTCCCATATCTGCGCGAAGTTTACCCCACTTCGTATCCGTACCGCCATTGGCAAATTCAATAAGGTCGAGTGCATCTTGCAAGTATGGATCAAGCTGATCGAGCGGAACAACTTCGGATGTATTGAACTGACATGCCAT
>CAMLLI010000819.1 GCA_946480685.1 uncultured Flammeovirgaceae bacterium
CACCAACTTTAGTCAACTTGACATCGTGTATCTTCGCAGACAGCTTTTCCCTGTCAGCCTGATCGCCAATCATCGCGAAGGTCCTTGAAAAATTACTGCCCCACGGATTCGTCATATTGCGCACCCAATCGTTCTGACTGAGGTATAGCGACCATGGCAGTATAAATTTCAGTTCGTAGAACGATGAACTATAGGGTATATCTTTATATACTCCGGTAACCGTAACATCCGCCCGGTTATCTAACCGCATTGTTTTACCAACGGGATCAACGTTATCAAAGTAAGTTTTAGCTACCGACTCAGAAAGCAGAATGGAATTCATATCCTTTAGTCCATCGCGTGTACCGCTTATCATTTCAAGTGTGAGCATGTGGGGCACTTCCGGTTCGAAATAACTTCCGGGTATGAGCAGCATCTTATCGCCCACTGTTAGAGTATGATCAAAGTTCCACGAAGCCTGCACTACATATTTGAAATCACTGCCATATACCGACCGGATTTCTTCCGCCATTACAGCCGGGTTTGCTTCTTGTGTTCCAACTTCACCGTTGAACGTTTGATGCTGCATAACCTGCGCGATGCGTTCATAGTTCGCGTGGTATTTGTTGTATTGCAGTTCATCGTATATCCACAGACCAATCAGTATGGCCACGCCCATGCCGACAGCCAATCCACCAATATTGATGAATGAATAGGTCTTGTTCTTCCAGAGGTTTCTCCAGGCGACTTTGAAATAACTGGTATACATAGTATTCATTGGGTTGTTTCAAGGAAGGATGATAAAAAAGACGATACGGTTGCACCAACTACACCTTCAACTAATCGAATACTCCCGACTTTACTAAAAGTTACACGTTATTTCCCGTTTTTTCAATTGCTATCAATTCTTCATGGTCATTCATCTTTGAGGCACTTTACCGGGTTTATGCGCGCGGCACGCAGGGCCTGCAATCCTACAGTGGTCCACGCTATCGTAAGTGCAATTATACCAGCCGCTATAAAATACCACCCGCGCAATGTGATGTGAAATGCAAAATGATCGAGCCACGCCTGCGCGACAAAATAACTGATGGGCATGGCTATAATAATCGCAGCGAGAACAATTTTGGTAAAGTCTGCCGAGAGTAAAAGAACGATGCCCAGTTCCGTTGCACCCAGAACCTTACGAATACCGATCTCCTTTACTCTGCGTTCGGCCGTGAAAGCCACCAGTGCAAACAAGCCTAGACACGAAATCACAATGGCAATACCGGCAAAGTAACGCGACAACACCGAGACATTTTGTTCGGATATATATAGTGCATGGTAATCATCATCAAGAAAATGATATTCAAAAGGAAGTCCCGGACTATATTGTGTATGCAGTGCCTGTAATTTGGCAATCACCTGCTGCTCCTGCCCTGCATGTATCTTAACCATGATGTTATTACTGCGCGGTTCGAACTGCATCACACACGGCTTTACATCTTCGTATAGTGATTCAAAATGAAAATTATCCGTAACACCTATAATTGTCTTCTTGTCTCCCCAGAGCGTTATGGTTTTACCAATGGGATCTTTTATACCCATGCGTTCAATGGCTGCTTTGTTAAAGACTACAGATGTACGATCATCACTATGGTCTGGCGAGAACGAGCGGCCGGCAATCATTTTTACTCCCAAGGTCTCCAGAAAGTTATAGCCCGCTTCGAGGTTACAGAAGCCAACGGATTCATCGGCTTCGCCATCCTCCCAATCTATACCACTCAATCCGCCATGCTTGCCGGTAAGGTCGTGGTAAAAGTTGGCAGCCTTTACAACACCTGGTATAGCACTTACTTTGTCCATAAATGTTTTTACGTATTGTTCATACGGGCCTCCGCGTTCTAAATAGCTGTCGTCAACACCGGTCTTCATTTCCATTTCAAAGAGCACAATATTATCACGTGCGTATCCGAGGTTCTTTTCCTGTATATACTTTATCTGCCGGTATACCACCAGCACCGATACAATGAGAATAACCGATATTGTAAATTGAAATACAACGAGACCCCTACGCGCCCACAGCTCACCAAATGAAGCTGTAAACTTGCCACGCAACATGGTAATAGCACTGAACCCTGAAAGATATAGTGCAGGGTAACTTCCAGCGAGTATACCGGCAAAGAGTGTTATACCAGCCAGGGACGCAATCATAACACCGTCAAATTTTAATTCAAGATGTTTGGACGTAAGCAGGTTGAAAGCGGGCAGCAGCAAATCGGCCAGCAATACTGCGATAAGCATCGCGATCACGCTCATCATTATTGACTCGAACAGGTATTGAGACACCAGGTTTCTACGCGCTGCTCCTACTGCTTTTTTTATACCCACCTCCTTGAGTCTGCGCGCAGCCTTTGCGGTAGAGAGATTCATGGAATTAATACACGCTATCACCAGGATAAATACAGAGATAATAGCAAACAACACTATATATTCAATTCTGCCTCCGTTGGGTACGCCATTCGCATAGCGACCATGCAGGTATTTATCAGCGTAACGTTGTGCGAATAACGTGCTCTTCGTTTCCTTGTCCTTCTGCTGCATGAGGTGTTTTATCTTTTGATTAAACACGTCCGGATCTGTTCCATCCCTGAGGAGCACGAACGTGTGGGGATCGCTGTTGCCCCAGTATTGCAAGGAAGGACGCTCGGTAAAAAAGTATTCGTAGTTAAGAAGCAAATCGTAGTCTGTGCTTACTGGCGTATTTGGTTTTTGAAATATACCTGTGATGTGAACCGTGGCTATAAATTGTTCCAGGCTCCAGCCGAAGGTGCGACCGACTATATTTTCAGTCGTATGAAACAGTTTTAATGCGAGCTCTTCCGAAATCACCACGCTAAGTTTGTCCGGGAGTAAATCTGCTTTATTGCCTTGAAGAATGGTAACTGGAAAGACCTGAAAATAATCTTTACTCACGAACTGTCCCGTAGCACGCATGCTTGCCTGGTCTGTCTTGATTA
>CAMLLI010000820.1 GCA_946480685.1 uncultured Flammeovirgaceae bacterium
TTGGCTATCGTGACTGGAGTTCAGACGTGTGCTCTTCCGATCTACGTTCAGCTTCGACACGCACAGGATTTCATACTGGCCGCCCGATGATCGCATTGAAGCTATCTTCGCTCCGCAGACACTTACTATCAAAAGCACCATTGAAGAGTAGGAGATACGTTGACTCTGCTATATATCATCCTGAAGATACTCATCGATGAATTTTTATAGTATAGTTAGTGATTGAGCCCTGTTGTTGCTGATAGACGCTGTTGGTACAAAAATTTAGATTGTACTCATAAACAATTTGAGCTATGGCAAAAACAGCAAAGAAAGCATCCAAAAAGGCCGGCAAGAGGGCAGTGAAGAAAGCTGCCACGAAGCGCGGGCCTAAAGATCGAAGCTATGTGAACCAATCTCAGCCGCATGAAGTAAAGTACGCGAAGAAGCGCAAGACTGCAGCAAAGAAGTTTGGTAAAAAGAAAAGTAAATAGAAGGTTATACTGATGGCAGCGCACAAACGCTGCCATTATTTTTTTTTATCCAATTCATTATAACTAATAAGTATCTGACGCGTACAGAACAAAGTGATTCGTTAGACTATATTTCTAAATTACTGCAGGTATATAGCGTATGATGTATAGTGGCTATTACATTGCTTTTTGAAATTAGTCGTCTCAAAAGGCGAGTAGTATACTGATAGCCACTACGCATGGTTGCTATACTTTTAGATACTTATAGATGTATACTTATCCCGAGTTTTCAGCTATAGTTTCGTAAAAGCATTCCGCGAGTTTTGCCGGGGATAGTATAGATTGAGGATGATCGGATTTAATGGTTGCCAGCGGCATGGACGGATAATCGGATGTTGACGGATTCTGTACCATAACAATTCCGCCATTGTCATGTATGGCCTTTGCACCGGTGGCGCCATCCGTGCCTGTACCGGATAAAATGATCGCAATAGCCTTGTCGCGTTTGTCGATTGCGAGGGATAACAGAAAACTGTTGATGGCAGTATTTATCTTTTCAGTCTCCAGGCGATTGCGCAGCATCACGATACCATCCACAAGCGTGGCTATAACATTTCCGGGAAGCACGTAGATATTCCCGGGTTGTATCCTGGTGTTTTTCTCCACCAGCGTTACCTTCATTCGCGTATGTTTTTGAAGGATGTAATGAAGACGTGTTTCCCGGTTATTCGGGAGGTGACTTACAATGACGAAAGCCATTCCATCGGTTGGTCCCAGGTGTGTAAAAAATTCACGGAGAGCTTTCATTCCCCCCGCAGATGAACCAATGGCAACAATATAGAAGTTACTGGAGATCATACAATAATCCTGTTACAAAAAGTCCTTACATTGAAATATAACTATAGCTTGTGCTGCCAGCCACAGCAAGCGAAATCAGAAGTGGCTAAAAAAATATGCCTGTTATTGAGTGTTTCTGGAAAATGGTGGGGCAAGGTATACCCAAACAAGGTTTCAGGAATGATTTTCCATCAATCGAATGACAGATTACATTTACGATTGTCTCAAAAGAAAGATTGCAGGTAATATTGAGCGAACACCGACACTTATTGCATGAGCCGGTGATGCACGATGTAACTATATATAGCGCGCATTTTTTTGACCGTTCTTAGCTAGACTTTCTCTCGCTTTCCACAGTATATACAAAACTGTCTCCGCGATAGTAGCCGTAGTTAAACTCGATCGGATGTTTACGTTCATCGTATACTAACCGTTTCCGGAACAACACCGGATCATCGGCTGCTGTATTCAATTTCTTGTAGATATGCGGGGGAGCTTTAATAGCCGTTAACTCTTCGTAAGAAAGTGTAGCCTTAACGTTGTATTTTTCTTCCAGTATTTCATATAGCGGTTTACTGAAGTCTTCGTTGCCCGTCATTCCAATGGATGGATTGAAATAGGAGATGAAGTATACAAAAGGAAAGTTCTCTTTACCGCGCAGTCGTTCAAGGCATAGAACGCGCGTGGATGGTTTCAGATCAAAAAAGGAAAGCACAGCGTTGTCAGGAATGACCCAGCTTAGGTGCAATTCAAAATTATGAACAGATATTCCCAACGCTTTCATCTCCTGCGAAAAGCTTAACCAGTTTTTGGCTCTGCCGAATACACCTTTGGTGGAGACCGTAGTACCGAAGCCTTTTTTACGAGACAGTATACCTTCGTTCACCAGTTTTGAAATGGCATGCCGAAGGGTATTTCTGGAGATACCGAGCTGGTTTGAAAGTTCTACTTCGTTTGGCAGTAATTTACCGTCCTGGTATTCTTTCTTTTTGATGAGCTCCCGCAACAGCAATTCGGTTTGTATGTGCAGGGGGGTTGAGCTGTTATGATCGATCTGTATTTTCACTCCTGGGTAAAGAATTTGAAAGCTTTCGGACCAATTTTAATCATTTTTAATTGAACAGGTTAAAAAATGTTTCAGTTAATTGTTCATCTCAAATGTTCAGTCGGAAAAAACTCCCGGTTTAGTGGCGAAAGATATGCAGTAGCAGGGGAGACGGAATGCCCGGTTGAGCCGAAGTATATTCCCGAAGGTTCGGGTTTCGATACCTTCGGGAATGAACCTATATATTTACGTTAACGTGTTGTTATCTCTTTCGCGGTGGTATAGTTGTAAACATTGGTGCTGTTTACCTGCTTGCCGATCCGGGCACCTACGCGCAGAAAATATTTTCGCGAGTATGATGGGAAGATGCGTTGTGAACCGGTGCCGATACCACCCGGCCAGCCTGTCGTGATCGAGAAAGTTTCTCCCAATACCGGCAGGTTTGCACCGGTTAACTTGGTAGAGAAATTCGTGCTATAGCTGAAATCGCCCACGTACTGATTCTCGCTTACAAACAACCATACTTCGGCCAGGGCTTGCTGGTAATCAGGATTACTTGTGCCGCGGTTTATCTTTACCTGTATAGTTGCTGTACCGTTGTCGTTAACCACGGGCTCGCCAACCCACTCGAGACGCAGGAACGGTT
>CAMLLI010000821.1 GCA_946480685.1 uncultured Flammeovirgaceae bacterium
AACACCACCGATTAATACACCAACAAAATTGCAGATACCGGAATAGATCACGGCTGTCCAGGGCTTGAGTGAATTGGTATAAATAACGGTAGCCACAGCGTTGGCTGTGTCGTGAAATCCATTCACAAATTCAAATCCGCAGGCAGCAATAAGACACAGAATTAACAGAACAGAGTAAGAAAGGTCTAATTCAAACATAAGAGTTGAAATTCGGGCGCAATCTAAGCTGATTTACTACACCCATTGTTATGGCTATGTTAACTTTTTTAATTCAAAAACACTTGGATTGTATTAATTATATTGACTGTCAGATTGTTATATCGTTTTGGAGTGATAACTTTTGTTTGAGAACAGCCTCCAAAAAGCAACGTTCGACCTACGAAAATACTAAAAGTAGCGATACCAATTTTGGACCACTAATGTCCGATGCACCAGGCGTTTAATCAGACAATCATAGCTGCTTGCTACTTGGTTTCGAACATATTTTCCAGACTTTCCTCAATGGTCTGAACGGTATTATGTTGATGAGGCCGATATAACACTATATAGTTATAGTATTGAATACCTCCGTCTTCATCTATTAATTCATACCTCACGTGTTTGCTCACTATATCGGCACACTTAAAGAACGGTTTGGATTTTTCAAGCCACCGGTTAAACAGTTTAAGGCGTGCCAAATGCTTGTTATCATCCATCAGCGGAGCGTAAGTAAAGACAGCATCAGCTTCGTGCATCAAGGTATCGAGGTAACTACAGATGGTTTGACTTATCCGTGTGTCGATGCTACTCGGGTTGGTAAACATCGGTCGCGTGAAGGAAATGTCATAAACCGGATGTGGAGGTATACCACAGGTCTGTGATACATCGGTATAATAAATAAAGTAAGTATTGCTGGCCGCGCAGCTGAAAGAATATCCGGGTTGGTCACCTAACTGTGATGCAGTCAGTGGATAGGGATTTAACAACTCTTCGCAGACGGTTTAATCTGCAAAGCTTTACCATCGCTCATTTTCTTGTAAGCGCGTTCCTTTTCTGAAATGAATTGCTTCATTTTTTCAACGGTCTTCTTGTTGGTAACACGTATCGTTTTAATTTCCATAACTGAATAACTGGTTACACAAAAATCAGAATATCAGTTCTTTAAAACAATTAATATGGGGAAATATATTAATTGGCCTTTCTTTTCTGAAGAATCAGGCTTCTGAATAAGTTTAATGCCCAAAGGCAGGCTCACGAAAAAAGGAAAATAGTAACTTGAAGCCTCTTTACTTTCAGAAAGCTGAGCAGCCGAATGACGCAGTTGATTATTGGAGCGGACGAATTCTACCTGTGCCCTCAAAAGGCATTGTACTGGAAAAAACACAGGGCCTTGTTGCTGGCCGATCTTCACCTGGGCAAGGTTAACCATTTCAGAAAGGCGGGCATCCCGGTGCCTTCCAAAGCGAATGATCATAACCTCGAAAACCTGGTTGACCTTTTACAAAGCACCAGGCCACAACGACTGATTTGCCTGGGCGATCTTTTTCACAGTCACTATAATGCCGAGTGGGAAGTGTTTGGTGAACTGGTAAATCATTTCAAGGATGTCTCATTCGAACTTGTGCTCGGCAACCACGATATCATGAGCGACCTGCAGTATGCGCGTAAGGGTATCGTTGTGCACAATGAATTAGTGATCGATGATTTTATATTCACCCACCACCCGCTGGAAGAAGCACACGAAACCAAGTATAATATGGCGGGACACATTCATCCCGGAGTATATTTGCGCGGCAAGGCACGACAGGCGATGACGTTGCCCTGTTTTTATTTCGGAAAGCATCTTGCGTTGCTTCCTGCATTCGGTATGTTCACAGGATTAGCACGCATTCAACCGAAAAAAGAAGATCGTGTATTCGCCATCGTTGAAGATAAAGTGATTGATGTTAGTATTTTGAGTGCATAACGGAAAGCATATCATTATACACCTATACGCTGAACCTGAACCTCTATGATAAAGACCACATTGTTCTCTGTACTTTTCTTGTTAAGCCTCTGTGCATCGGCACAGGATACCACACGACTATCGCTCATGTTTGTCGGTGATATTATGGGACACGATTCGCAGATCAACTCTGCGTACGATCCTGTCGCGAAGAAGTACGACTATAGCAGCTGCTTTCAGTTCATCAAACCCTATATAGAAAACGCTGATCTTGCCATCGGCAACCTCGAAGTAACGTTGGCCGGCCCGCCTCATAAAGGATATCCGCAGTTCAGTTCTCCGGATGCACTCGCGCAGACTTTGAAAGATATAGGCTTTGATGTACTCGTAACGGCTAACAATCACTGCGTGGATCGTGGCAAGAAAGGATTGGAGCGCACCATCATGATGCTCGATAGTCTGGACATTCCGCATACCGGTACATTTGTCGATACAGTGAGTCGCATGAATGATCATCCGCTCATGGTAAAGAAGAACGGATTTACACTGGCTATATTAAACTACACCTATGGCACCAATGGTTTACCGGTATATAAACCCAACGTGGTTAATCGGTTAGATACAGCTGTGATGCGTAAAGACCTGATCAAAGCAAAAGGACTGAAGCCTGATGCTATTATTGTATTTACTCATTGGGGATCAGAGTATCAAAGTTTACCTTCCAAAGAACAGAAGAATCTTACTGAGCTTTGCTTCAAGCACGGTGCGCAACTGGTAATAGGAGCACACCCGCATGTTATACAGCCGATGGAGTGGCGTAAAGATAAAAATCAGTTTGTAGCATACTCACTTGGTAACTTTGTATCCGGACAACGGAAGCGTTACACAGACGGTGGCGCCATGGCATACCTCGAACTGCAAAAGATAAATTATACTCCCGACAGCGCAGTGACTATCATTGACAGCGCTGCATACTACCTCGAATGGGTATACCGCACCGCAGATGCCCAGAAAGATTACTATATTTTACCGGCACCGAAAGTAGAAACCGATG
>CAMLLI010000822.1 GCA_946480685.1 uncultured Flammeovirgaceae bacterium
CATGCCCAGGTAATAATGTATATCCGGATCTACGTTCGATTTTGCATTGAATGCTTTCTCCAGGTAGGGCAGGGACTTTGATTTTGTCTCAAGGTATAGATAGCACATACCGATCTTGAAATTTAGATCAGCATCTTCACTGCTGGCGCCACCTTCGAGGTACGCCTTCAGTGCGTTTTCATAATCTTTTTTCTCAAACAGACGATTACCCTTGTCAATAGAATTCTGTGATTGACCCGAAACCGGTATCAGCAGGCATAAAACGAGCAGTGTCAGGTAAACTAGCTTATCCATCGGATGGATAGAAATTGATTATAAAATGATTTCAAAAATCACAGTAAATATATTGAAAAATACCCCTTAAAAATATTCTCTCTCAAGGACTTGGCGATACCGGCGGGCACTGGTCGATTGTTGCCGGTATGCTGTATATACAGCAGCTTACCGTACGTTGATGTATTGAAAATAATGCGATGTAATACTATCATAGTCAACTTCCCTCCATATCCCTTCGCGCGGTACACTTTTCCCTTTGTAAAATATATTTCTACAGTGCTTTTTTCTTCTCTTTGTAGCCCGGTCCGCGTACTGTTCTCCCTGGTTTTGCTCCCGTATGTTCGCCATTCTGCAAAACCTGTACTCCATTTACAAATACGTGTACCATGCCGGTAGAATATTGCTTCGGTTTTTCAAACGTTGCGTGGTCCTGAACTTTGGCAGGATCAAAAATGGCGAGGTCAGCAAAGTATCCAATCTTTATACTGCCGCGTTTTTTTATTTTCAGATTAGCAGCAGGTAACGAAGTAAGTCTTCGAACAGCTTCCTGCAGCGTAACCAGTTTTTCATCGCGCACATATTTTGCCAGCACGCGTGCAAATGTACCGTAGCTGCGCGGGTGTGCTCCCTCTTCTACATTTTTGTCATCGATCGTTTCAGAACCTCCGTCAGAGCCAAAGCTCACATACGGCAATTGCACAATGCGCTTTACATTTTCTTCAGACTGCTGATAATACAATGCTTCAATTCTTGATTTATCACGAACGATCAGGTCAATGACTGTCTCATCGGCATTCTTGCCATGAAGTCTTGCCACTTCATTCAGGCGTTTGCCTTTATATAGTTTATTAAGTGAGTCAAGACGAAAGCCCATCAAGGCTACGTATTGAGGCTCGGAATTTTTATACGGTATACCCATCTCCATTTCGTAGAGTACTTTTTTACGAATGGCGGGTGTCTTTAATTTCTTACGCATCTCTTTCGCGCCACCTTCCTGCACCCACGTTGGTAAACGTGATGTTAACCCGGTAGCACTCGCGGTATAGGGATACATATTGGCAGTAACTTTCAAACCAGCTTTCTGTGCACTGTCAATCTTGTTGAGCAGTGAATCGATCTTAGGCCAGTTACGCGCTATATTTATCTTCATGTGGTATATCTCGGCATGTATATTCGCCTCTTTTGCAATGCGAATGGTTTCATCAACGGCATCGAGTATAAAATCTCCTTCGCTGCGCATGTGTGTCGTATACATACCGCTATATTTCGATGCTACTTTGGCGAGTTCGATCAGCTCTTCAGTAGAGGCATAGGTAGCCGGTGCATAAATAAGCGATGTACCCAAACCCATAGCGCCTTCTTCCATAGCCTGCTGTACAAGCTGTTTCATTTGTGCGAGTTCGGCATCAGTAGGTTTACGATTGTCGTAACCCATTACATAATTTCGAACAGATGTTTGCCCAACAAAGGAAGCTACATTCGTAGAGGTACCTTTCTTCATCAGCCAGTTGAAATACCCCCCGAGTGTTGTCCAGAGACTATCAACAGCAACTTTACTTTTTCGTTTCATCGGTCCGGGCGACCACCCTTCACCGAAAACTTCCAATGTTACGCCTTGCTTGATGTCGCTCATTGAGCGGCCATCTTTCAATAAGTTTTGATCAGCCCAGCTCAGCATGTTTATAAAACCCGGAGCAACCGCTAAACCTGTAGCGTTAATTTCTTTTTTACCCGTAGCATCGGTGAGCTTACCTATAGCGGCAATAGTATCGGCCTGAATGGCTATATCGCCAACAAAAGGAGCACTGCCGGAACCATCGTAGATTGTTCCGTTTCGGATAATGATATCATACTGTTGTTTGGGCTTCTGCAAACAAGCCAGTGTTACAAAAAGACCTGCTGCGAAAAAAATGAAGTAGCGCATGTACGGGAAAAAGTATACGATGATAGTGAGGTTTCCTGAGAAAAGAAACGCAATGTAAGAAACAAACTATAGTTACTTTAAATAATTCCCAGCCTCGCAAAAATGGGGAATGATACTTTTTTACTTTCCCCTTCCGCCCAATGTTTCCGTAGAGTTTCCGCTACAGCATCAACGGGATTTATACCTTTTTGCCGGATAAACTTTTGTGTAGACGACCAGCTCTCCAGGTATCCTGTAAGGTGATCGAGCGTCCACTGCACATCAATGGAAAACGGTGGTGCCGGTATTTCTTCGAATGGAAACGCAATGGTTTTATACTCCTGTTCAACCAGTCTGCGGGCATCATCCCAGAACGGTCCCACGGTATTGTTATAAAAATCCATGATGATGGTATCAATAGCAGGTTCGATATATAGCAGTGCATATCCCCACACGGCCAGGAGTCCGCCAGGTTTACCAATGCGTTTTACTTCGCGGTAAAAACGATCGCGATCAAACCAATGCAACGCCTGGGCTACTGTTATCAGATCAAACTGCGCATCGTGAAAAGATGTTTCTTCCGCAGGACTTACGCTATACTGAATGTTGCCCGACTGAAAAGCATGATCCAGTTGTTGCTGACTGATGTCGGTAGCATATACTTCCCTGAAGTGACCCGAAAGAATTTTAGCCACCTGTCCGTTGCCGGTGACACAGTCCCATGCTGTGTTTTTATTTTTAAGATGTTGAAAGATGAACTGATACAATGCGTCCGGGTATACCGGGCGAAA
>CAMLLI010000823.1 GCA_946480685.1 uncultured Flammeovirgaceae bacterium
ACAGGCAACGAGTCTGATATAGCCAAACGCTTTACAGTATATCCGAATCCCGCGAAAGAGAATATCACTCTAACCACAACGGCTGCCGCTCAGGTAAACCAGGTTACATTGATGGATATATATTCGAGACCAGTGGGAGAGGTGGAGACTGTACAACATCATGATCAATGGACACTGAATACGCATAATGTAGCGTCTGGTCTTTACCTGCTGCGCGTTCAGTACGATAAAAAAGAAACCATTCTAAAAGTTATGATCGAGAAATGAGATATACCGGTATATATATAATCATGCTGATGAGTCTGGCAGCGTTCGGACAGGAAACGTTCACCAACCCTATATTGCCTTCAGGCGCTGATCCGTGGGTAACCTGGAAAGACGGTTACTATTACTATACAAATACCGTGGGCAACCGCATCATTCTCTATAAAACGGAGAAGCTTCATGAATTAAAGAACGAAACACCTGAAACGGTTTGGACACCGGCTGCTACTGGTCCTAATTCAAAAGCGATCTGGGCACCCGAGCTGCATTACCTGGATGGTAAGTGGTATCTATACTATACCGCCACCGATGTAAACAACGATGGTGATGATTCACGGTATATATTTGTACTTGTAAACACATCCGCTGATCCGTTACAAGGCACGTGGACTGATAAAGGTAAAGTAAATATGCAGCACTCCGGGCTTGACGGCTCTGTGTTTGAGCATGGCGGGAAGCGCTACTTTGCATACTCTGCCTATATAGGCCATCAAAGTGTACTCGTGATTTCCGTGATGAAAAACCCGTGGACGTTGGCAGGCAAACAAGTTGTGATTGCCAAACCCGACAAGATATGGGAGAAGTTTGGCGGAAGAGAAATTCTCGAAGGCCCACAGTTCCTCACGAACAATACCGGTAAAGTATTTATTATATACTCTGCAAGTGCCTGCTGGGCAGATGAATATTCACTGGGCATGCTTACTGCGAATGACAAAGCGGATCTGCTGAATCCGGCATCGTGGGTAAAATCTGCAGAGCCAGTGTTCAAACAATCTGCCGCTCATCATGTATATGCGCCCGGTCATAATTCATTCTTTACCTCACCGGATGGAAAAGAGCACTGGATTTTGTATCATGCCAATACAGGTGCCGGTCAGGGATGCGATCATCGCAGATCACCCCGCATGCAGCCATTTCAATGGAAGAAAGATGGGACACCTGATTTCGGTGAACCAGTACGTGCAGACTCCGTGCTGCGTGCACCTTCTACGGTCAAGTAACTAAACAACCATGGTCATGAAGCATATAGTTTTTCTTTTTGCATTGCTAATCGTATCACGGTATGCCTATGCGCAGAGTCCGTCCAAATTCAATGGATTGGACAGTAACCTTGGCAATTTATACCGCTTGTCGGATGCAAAGACGCGATCCATCAGTCCGGAGAATTTTACAGGTGAACCGGGCAAAGGAGGAATGGCGACACCCGACAAAGGAAACGCTGGTCGCGAGGCACGTGAATTAGGACAAGGATGGAAAGTAAACCCGTTCATCATCATTGAACCGGGCCAGACATTTACGCTGGCAGAGATCACCGGTTCGGGTGCTATACAACACATCTGGATGACCCCCACCGGTAACTGGCGATATTCTATACTTCGGTTTTATTGGGATGACGAGAAAGAACCATCCGTAGAGGTGCCGGTAGGAGATTTCTTTGGAATGGGCTGGGGTGAATTTGCTCCACTCAATTCATTAGCGGTTACAGTGAACCCGGGCAGTGCTTTCAATTGTTATTGGACAATGCCGTTTCGTAAAAAATGCAGAATTACCATGGAAAATATAGCGACTGAAAAAATGCGTCTGTATTACCAGGTAGACTATACCTTAACCGATGTGCCGGCAGATGCAGCTTATTTTCATGCACAGTTCAGAAGAAGCAATCCGACAAAGGGTTCTTTATATACGTTGATCGATGACGTGAAAGGTAAAGGACACTATGTAGGCACCTATATAGCATGGGGAGTAAACAACAACGGCTGGTGGGGCGAAGGTGAGATTAAATTCTATATGGATGGCGACTCGAAATTTCCAACCATCAACGGTACCGGTACAGAAGATTACTTCTGTGGCTCCTATAATTTTGAGAATAAGAAAACGCATCAATACCAGGAATTCTCCACCGCCTATGCAGGCCTGCACCAGGTAATTCGTCCGGATGGAGTATATACATCGCAGCAGCGTTTCGGTATGTACCGCTGGCATATTGCAGATCCGATCCGCTTTGATAAGGAATTGAAAATTACCATCCAGGATTTAGGATGGCGCAGCGAGGGACGTTATCTGCCACAACAGTCTGACATCAGCTCGGTGGTATACTGGTACCAGGCAGAGCCTCATGCGTCCTTCCCGAAACTGCCAGCTAAAAATGATCTTGAAGTTAATTAATCATAATACTAAGAATGAGAAGAATATATATAGCCCTTTGCTTGTTCATCGTAAGTGTCTCCGGTTTTTCGCAGACAACGTTCACCAATCCCTTGCTGCCCTCGGGTGCCGATCCGTGGAGTATATATAAAGACGGTTACTATTACTATACTCATACACTCGGCAATCGTATTGACATCTGGAAAACAAAGAACCTGGCCGATCTGAAAACTGCCGAACGCAAGACGATCTGGACACCTCCGTCCAATACCAAATACTCAAAAGAGATATGGGCGCCTGAAATTCATTTTCTGCAAGGCAAGTGGTATGTATACTTTGCTGCGGATGACGGAAAGAACGACAATCACAGACTATATGTACTGGAGAATGCGTCAGCCGATCCGTTTGCAGATACGTGGGTTTTCAAAGGAAAGATCTCGGATCCTTCTGATAAATGGGCGATTGATGGTTCTGTGTTCGAATTCAAGAAACAACTCTATATGGTTTGGTCTGGTTGGGAGGGCGATACCAATGGCCGGCAGGATATATATATAGCGA
>CAMLLI010000824.1 GCA_946480685.1 uncultured Flammeovirgaceae bacterium
ATTGCCGCCCCAGCGATTATCATATTCTTTATCAGCGCTTGTAATGGTTGTCATGGATGCGACCGCATCGAATTGCAAATGAGAATTATCCGGTATATTTTGAAGTATCCCGGTGATCGTATACTCCTGGTCGCGATACGTAATGGTATTATGAAGCGCATCCTCCTTGCTCTTGAAAAACTTCAATGCGAGGTCTTCCGTGATCGCCATAGTGTTGGGCGCGTCCAGTGCAGTGGCACGATCGCCTGCTATCAATTGAAAATCAAAGATGTCGAGGAAGGTGCTGTCGGCGGTTGCTACATGCTGCACCAGCATTCGCGTTTCGCCTTTTGTAAACAGCTGCTTTCCGTTAATGAACAACCGCGTATACGTCTTTACCTCGGGAAACTCACGGCCTATAGCAGGCGCCATGCCGGGCATTGACAAGGCAACTTTTTGTTCGTTGGTCCCGGGAAAATTTTGGACTTCATCAAGTCTATAAATAGCAGCGCTTTGACTATGAAACGAATCGAAGCTCTTTTCATCCTGTACAAACAAGTAAATAATGAGACAGGCGGCCAATCCAACGGAAAGACTGAAGATGTTGATGAAGGCGTAGAGCGGTTGCTGCCGGATGGCACGTAATGCGATGGTGAAGTAGTTCTTGATCATAAGCAAGGCGGTGTTTTTTATTCTATACTTCCTTTGTTCCGGAAGGTTACAACGGAAATATATTCACATGATTGAACTGCTGGCACAAGGAGGATGCCAAAGCCAACCTGTTGATAGTGAAGACACTTCATCGGCCATTGTCCGAATGTATGCCCGATACCGAACAAAAACGTGAGGGTGCGTTACCACTATTTTTACTTGTCGATTCGTATGCATTTGTCGACTTTACAGAAAAATTACCCATGATCGATATTGTTATTGAAGCACGGCAGGCTGCGTTGGCGCCCGGTATGAACGTTCGGAGAATTCTTCCGTTCCGACTGAGACGAATGGTGGGACCGTTCATCTTTATGGACCACGCAGGTCCGGTAAATATTCAACCACAGACTGTTTCATCCATGGATGTATTGCCGCATCCGCATATAGGTTTATCTACAGTTAGTTACCTCTTTGGTGGTTTGGTTACGCATCGTGACAGTCTTGGAGTAGAGCAGGTAATTCGTCCCGGTGAAGTAAACTGGATGACGGCCGGTAAAGGTATAGCACACTCCGAACGTTTTGAAGACCCGGCTGCACTGGCAGGAGGTTCTCTCGAGATGATACAGACGTGGGTTGCGCTGCCAGAGAAAGATGAAGAGTCAGACCCGATGTTTGAGAACTATAAAGAGCAGCAGTTACCTATATTTACCGAGACTGGTATATGGATGCGACTGATCGCTGGCAATGCCTATGGTTTGCGAAACGATGTGAAGATACACTCGCCTTTGTTTTACCTGCATGTTATACTGGACAAGGATAAACGTTTTGGACTTCCGAAAGAACACTCCGAGCGTGGTATATATATAGCGAAGGGAAGCGTAGAGATTTCCGGCAAATACTATACAGCCGGACAGATGATCGTTTTCACCAAAGGAGTCGACCCGGTAATTATAGCCAAAGAAACATCAACGCTCATGCTCCTGGGAGGTGAACCGGTGGGTGAACGTTACATCTGGTGGAACTTTGTCTCATCACGAAAAGAACGCATCGAGCAGGCTAAAGCAGACTGGAAGGAGGGAAGAATAATTCTACCACCCAATGATAATTCTGAATTTGTACCACTTCCGGAAGATAAGTCAAAACCTTCCGGTGGTCCGGCTCCGCAGTTGCTGTCATAGTATATATCAACGTTTGCTCTCAATGAAAGACAAGCCCACCGCGAAGAGAATATTCTTGATGATGTTGTTCACGTTGTGAAATGCCCAGACGGCTATCACTTCTTCATCTTTCAGGTTTTCGAAAATGTAGTTGCTGAAAGCAAAGAGAAAGAGATGGAGACCAAAGTAATAGACAACGGCACTGTTTATCCAGAAAAACGGGTACTGCATAATGTAAAGGGCAGGCCTTTTATTTAGCAAATGGTCATAGTATATAAGCGCATAACCAATAGACAAAATAGCGCAGAAGGTTATCACATAGCTTTGCACACCGGTGATGGTCTGTATGCAAAACGTATCCCATATAAAAATGCAACAGGCGACTCCGATAAACGAATATATCGCCTGCTTTACGTCAGGGAGGAGTCGTGCATACATCAAACTCAGTACGGCAAAGCTAACCAGGAAATAGATGTTGTTTACGGCATGGTTGGATATCTGATTCAGGATCAGAATATATCCCACCACGTCTGCAATCAAACTCACCATTAACAAAACACCAAACAACTGGTATTGCCGTAACTTCAAAACGTGTCTTTTTCGTAAAAGACAATATATAGGCACAACTATAGAGAAGTAAGAGATATATAGTAGTACCTTGAAGATAAGGTGCACCATAAACTAAATTACTTTGGACAAGCCGGTGGACATGCGGCCGATGCATCTTCAAATACTTTCAACGCAGCTACCTTTCCATTGGCGCCTGCTGCAGACTGCGGACTCAACAAAAGCTGAGGGTTATTGTTGTTGTCCCTGGCAAAAGAAATAGAAATGTCTGTAACGCCATTTTCCCATAGGCGTGAAAAAGTATTCTGTCCGAAAAAGTGTGACCTGGTAGTGCCGGTGTACCTGGCGATCCATTGCTGAGCGGTCTTCCACGGTATATCTCCGTACTGTGTAGCGATGTACTTGCATGGTATCTGTTTTCCTTTTTCATCGATACCAATCGGAAGAATATGGATCTTTTTATAGGGATCGAGTGCATAAAAGAGACTGATCCCTACACACTTCTTATTCCCGACAATTGCCTTGATGCAACCGGACCGGAGCAGGTAATTTTTCTCACATCCCGGATTTGCTGCATTATAGTTTTCAATCCATTGTTGCGC
>CAMLLI010000825.1 GCA_946480685.1 uncultured Flammeovirgaceae bacterium
CGGTTCCTTCGGCTCAGGCTGGCACCATGCCGTATACGCTGAGAAAATAATACATAAAGCAGTAATGAATCTTACCATATAGAACAGCGAATCGTTGATAGAATATAGTCAAAAAAAAACTGTCCCGCTACTCGCGTGCGGGACAGATCTATATGTCGGGATGGTTACTCTTTTACAGCAACAAAGGAATGCCCGGAGCCCGGGCGTGCAAATCGCACCGCTTCGTTCAATGCGTTTACAATTTGTGCTATATATTCTTTACGGTAACTCACTACAGCATTTTTCTCGCCCTCTGCTGTAGCAATACGCACAGCATACCGTTCGCGAATCAACGCTGTAACGAGCAAGCCGATGAGGAACAATGCACCCCCGGCCCACATCACAATAACATTGGCATCTATATACTCACCGTTGGCGCGCATATCACCAAATGCATTTATCGGAAACAAATTCATGAATCCGCAGAACGCCAGAATTATACCTACCAGCATTAACAAAATGCCAGGCAGTCGCTGCGGCCTTACTATCAAAAGACCGTGCTTGATAATTCCTCTCAAACTATACGATGTGTTCTTCACCTGAAATGTTGAATCGGTTACTGTTACATCGTGTCCGTCTGTATACAAAATCTTATCCGGTATCATAACATTTTTGTTTTGGTATTTTCTATTTCGAAGGGATGATAAAAATATTTGTGCCTTTTACGTACCGGCCCTAATCCGCAAGTGCAGTCGACAGGAGATGAGAAAAATATTCCTCACGAATTGGAATATCTGCTGCAATGAGCGGTGTTGCGAACCGAACGTTGCGTCCTGATTGCGCCACCCGATATAGTATATATGTAGCATTGCGGCACAAGCATTATTCCCCAATATTATCGCAACGTAATTCTACTAATTGTGGGATTTATTCACAGTGTTTAAACGTGCATATAGTTTGCTGGGGCGTAGCCTACTCAAAAAACTAAGTATAGTCTGGTATTCATTTAGGTTCATAATGGCATGTTTTTTTGAACCGTTCTTCGCAAGCCGGCAAGTGCTGGTGTATTTATAGTACTTAAAATTTGTAATTATGAAAGCGAATGAAAATGAAAGGGTCATTAGTATACTGAATGACCTGATCCGCACGAATCTTGATCGTATAAAAGGATATCAAAAGGCGGCTGATGAGATCAAGGATACTACAGACTTTGAAGTAAAATCACTCTTTTCAAAAATGGCTGAAGATAGCCGATCGTATAAAAGTACATTGGCAGATGCTGTAGTACGCCTCGGAGGAACACCCGCTAACGACACAACAGCAGCAGGCGATGTATACCGCGCATGGATGGATGTAAAGAGCACGTTCTCTACAGACGATGTACTGGCTGCCTTGCAACTCTGTGAGTTTGGCGAAGATCGCGCACTCGAATCTTATAAAGATGCACTAAGTGAAAACTTTGAGTGGCCCGTTGGCGTAAGAACTCTTGTAGAGACACAACGCAGTTCCATCAAGCAATCGCACGATAAGATCAAGAACTACCGCGATCAGTACGCGCACACGCATTGATCTATATACTATAGATAATGTATTTAATTCAGCAAGCGATGAAAGTTGTTCATAGAATTATACCATTTGTATTTGCCGGACTGGTTGCCGGTTCGTGCGGCAAAAAAGAATCTGTGGATACGAATGAAATTGCTGCCGAGGCGAACGAAGAAAAATTCAGCGATCAGAAAGAAGAGAATGATGCTGACTTTGTAGCCGAAACAGTAGCTGCCAATTATGCTGAAATAAGTTTAGCAAAACTGGCAGCACAAAGATCAGACAATACACAGATCAAAGAAGTAGCCCAACTACTGGAGAAGGAACACAGTAAAATGCTGGAGGAGCTGCAAACTTTTGCAAGTCTGAAAGCCATTACAGTGCCGAGTGAAGAAGAAGATGAAGCGAAGCAGAAGATTGAAGACCTTACTAAAGAAGACGATGTTAAGGAATTCAACCGGGAGTGGTGCAAGGCGATGGTTGATCAACATGAAGAGAACATCCGTGAATTTGAATCGCGGCTTGAAAAAACAAAAGACGCTGATCTGAAGATATTAATTGATCAGAAATTACCAGACTTACGCGCCCATCTTGACAAAGTAAAAGCGTGTGAGCAAAGTATATAATTACCACTTTAAATTTTAAACGACCATGAATTCGACATCAAAAGTAGTTATCGGCATTCTGGGCGCTGCTGCTGCAGGCGTCATTGTCGGCATGCTCATTGCACCTGAAAAGGGAGAAGATCTTCGCAAGAACATCAAGAAGACCACTGACGATTGGCTGGACGACATCTCACAGTGGATGGGCAAAGGGAAGAGTTACCTCGCGGAAATCAAAGACCGCGTAACAGAAGAAGCTGAAGACGCTGCCGCAGAAGCTTCTCAAGGTATAAATGGATTGAAAGAAAATATAGGCAGAAGAAAAGTATAGTATAGTAATCAGGTAAAGTATACCGATCGTTCTCCGTCAGTCTTTTTCATTTTTCACTGACACTGGGATTTGAATAAAAAGCAGGAGAAGATCAAGAAGGGCTCTTACGGGCCCTTTCTTATTTTTATCAATTCTGGTGATATATACCTATTACGCGGGTTGCAACGGGATGGGCATCCGCAATTATGCAATGCATTACACACTCTGCGAAAAGGATTTCTCATGGTGAATAGTAGAAGGCGCTCGGAAACATGGCAGCCGGTTGGCACCAAGTTTTAATTATTATAGGCAACAGATTTCTTTCATCTTTAGGGGTGCTTCCTTTAACTGAGATGTGAATCTTGGATAAAAAGCTGAGAACAAACTCTTACAGCCTGATTCCAGGTAATACTGGCGAAGGTAAAGAAGAAAGAATCTTTTAGGAGGCTCCCTGGAGAGCCTCCTTCTTTTTTTATAGCATGAATAAAAAAGAAAAATATTCGTGCGTAGTTAA
>CAMLLI010000826.1 GCA_946480685.1 uncultured Flammeovirgaceae bacterium
TCGTATCGATGCGCGTGGTAATTTCTACGATTTTTACTTTGCATCGAAGTCGCGGCAGTGGACATTAGTAAAAGATAACCTCGATGCCACCTTTCTTAGCACACGGGTTGCCGGAGGATTCATCGGATGTGTGTTCGCGATGTATGCTACATCATCCGGAAAGCCAACAACCAACCAGGCTTTTTTTAAGAACCTTTACTATCGTGGTAATGATCCAATGTACAAGTAAATATATATAGGGACTGCTAAAAAATTGGTTCATGGTAATGATTAATAAATCAGGTGTAAACCTGCAAGTATATATATGAACGTCCGTTTGAAATTGTTAAGCCTGAGGCTGACGCTTACAGTAAGCTTCATCCTGTGCGCTGGCTTCATCAACATGTCATCAGCTCAGGATTCTCTTGCTCGTAACCCGATCATTTTTGCAGATGTTCCGGATATGTCTATCGTACGTGGAGCCGATGCATACTATATGAGCAGCACCACCATGCACATGATCCCTGGACTGCCGATTATGAAATCCACTGATCTCGTGAACTGGCACCTGGTGAGCTATGCCTACGATACACTGGCAAACATGGATGAACTCAACCTGGCTAATGGCAAAAGCACCTATGGACGTGGTTCATGGGCCAGCAGCATCCGCTATCATAAGGGAGTATATTATGTCAGTACGTTTGCACAGACTACCGGCAAGACCTATATATATAGTACAACGGATATAGCGGCAGGGAAGTGGAAGGTGAGTTCTTTTTCGCCCGCTTATCACGATCATTCGCTGTTCTTTGACGATGATGGAAAAAACTACATGATCTACGGGGCGGGAGTCATAAAGCTGGTGGAGCTTAACGCAGATGCATCCGGAATCCAACCTGGTTCTTCTGAAATCGTGATCATTGACAATGCCAGTGCACCGGCAGGAGACAATATAGGCTTGCCAGCGGAGGGTTCTCAATTGTTTAAAGTAAACGGCAAATATTATCTGTTTAATATAGTCTGGCCCAAACAAGGTATGCGAACGGTTATAGTACACCGTGCTGATAACATAACCGGACCGTATGAAGGTAGCGTGGTGCTACAGGATAAGGGCGTGGCGCAGGGTGGATTGATCGATTCTCCTGATGGACGCTGGTATGCATACTTGTTCCGCGACTATGGCGCGGTAGGAAGAATTCCCTATCTCGTTCCAGTGTCTTGGAGCGATGGCTGGCCTGTGCTGGGTGAGGCGGGGAAAGTACCCGATATACTTGCGCTGCCACCGAGTAAAGGGTATATCCCGGGTATAGTTGCCTCGGATGAATTTACGCGTAAGAAAGGCGATCGTATGCTGCCGCTGGTGTGGCAATGGAATCACAATCCGGATAATAAACACTGGTCGCTGTCAGCACGACCCGGGTATCTGCGGCTTACGACTGCCCATATAGACACGAGTTTCTTACTGGCGCGCAATACACTCACACAACGCACTATCGGACCACAATGTATAGCGGAAACATTCATTGATGTAGCACGCATGAAAGAAGGGGATTTTGTCGGGTTAGCACTCTTGCAAAGTAAATATGGACAGGTTGGTGTGAGAAAGCACCAAGATGGATCAAAATATATAGTTATGGTAACGGCTGAATCAGGCAGGCCAGTTGAAGTCGCCTCGATCCCCTTGCGTAAAAATACTATATATCTAAAAGCGCACTGCGACTTTACAGAGCGAAAAGATATAGCCAATTTTTTCTACAGTGTCGATGGCCGTACGTGGATACCAATAGGTTCAACACTTCACATGACATATACTATACCGCATTTTATGGGCTATCGATTTGCGTTGTTTAACTATGCTTCCAAAAATACCGGTGGCTTCGTTGACTTCGACTTCTTCCGCATCAATACGGTGAAGTAAATAGGACTAGCGTCCTTTAACTATTCGTAATAAGAGGTCTCGTTTCGATTGTCCTAAAGTTCAATAAAAAAAACTTGCACTTGGCTATATATAGCAACAAGAATGTGACAATATGCTGGAAAAGAATGATATAACGATCTACGATATTGCAGCTGCCTTGGATATATCTCCTTCTACGGTGAGCAGGGCTTTAAGCGGAGTTCCACTCGTGCGTAAAGAGACGCGCAAAAAGATTCTAGCCACCGCCAGACAAATGGGATATCGGCAAAACTCCTTCGCAAGCAAATTGCGGAGTAAGCGTACAAAAATTCTGGGTGCGGTGGTGCATAAGTTAAATACAGCCACTGCTTCTGGACTGATTTCAGCTGTAGAGTATACCGCGCGTAGAAACGAGTATAGCCTCATCGTAACACAAACATCTGAAGACCATGACGCCTATATTTCAGCAATGGAACATCTAAATCATCATCGGGTAGATGGGATGCTTATCTGCAACCCGGAAAACAAATCCATTGGTTCTCCTATACTCAATCATGGATGTCCTGCTGTGATTATTGAAAAGGCAACATGGCTTAATGGCCCAAACGAAACGGTAACTATGGCATACGACTTTGCCAGGCATCTTGTAGACAAAGGCTGTCGAAATATAGTCTTGGTACAGGAGCACGGTAATGCCGTTGGTATCGAGGAGGTCTCCCTGGGATGTCAAGCCGCCATTGCAGAAGATGAAATCAATGATTGCCGTTTGACAATACAAACGAAAAACAGATTATTAGCAGATCTAAATACAGCGCCCGAAGGTGTCGATGGTATTATATATATAGGCCAGATGCTCGCCATGTTATTTATACCCCGTGATAAATCCATTCAGCAGGTGAATGGTACAGGTATGTTCACGGATGTATCGAACATATGTCCGGATAAATTTGCTGCTCTTGGAACTTTCGCTGCGGAAATTCTTCTGTCATTAATAGACAATAACGTGACCACTTCAGCAGAATAGCGATTCAGTTACGAAGAGCTTGCACGCCTCTTGGTATATATATTCT
>CAMLLI010000827.1 GCA_946480685.1 uncultured Flammeovirgaceae bacterium
TAACGATACACCCTCCTGAAACTGTGATGTGTGAAATATAGCGTATACATCGCGCATGTGATCAATTCGTACTAACCCACATTCTTTTTGATTGTATTGATGAATCTCCAGCCAACGCTGTAACGGTATAGAACCTTGTCCATAGACTACATGACAGAAGTCCAGGATAGATTTGCGTTGTCGGTCAATAGGGTTCAGTATCTTCTTGTTTAATCCGCGTGCTTTTTTGATCTGCGCATATGCGTAGCCTGCAAAGCTGTGATTGCAAAGCCGGGATAGAAACATTTCTGCTTTTACTTTATCCATTACCGGGTGCTTGTGGAGAATGCAGTCCTCAGGCGTGTTTAATAACTCAAGTATATTCGGATTGTTCTTTGATAAAAGATCAATAAATTTTTCTGCCTCAAAGTATACTTCATCGTTTGTCTCATTGTTAATCTGATCGGTAAACGTTAGGCCATAGAATTCTTTTTGAGGCAAAATATAGACTCCTTTTATATCTGTATCGGAGTGCGGCAGAGCCAGCCCATATGACTGGCTGCCGCTGATGCATTTCAATAGAAGTAACGATGGATCGCTATGCAATTGTTGAAGTGTCATTTTACAAACTTTTTGAAAATCAGGTTTAGTGAATCGGAGTTGTCGATGGGTTGAATTCGCTGTGGAACCGTCTGTTCACAGTAATGAATCTGATCTTCTATAAAGCGATTCAAAGAATCAATTGGTTTTATAGTATACCGTTCATCAACTTGCGACTTCGTGTTTAAGAGCTCATTTATGGTAAGTGTAAAACTGCTATCCATTAAAATACGAAGTTTGCTGAATTCCATAGGAGGCACTGCTTCGCTATTGGCAATCCACCGGCACGCCAGTATGGGTCTTAAGGCATAGAAATATTTTTTTAGCTTTACTTCACTTCCCGATAGTTCATTTTCAAATACACTTTTTGCCATACTGATGTAGTGGTGCATCATTGCCCTGGATGAAAAATACTCAGTGAAGAGCGATTGCATCGAGGTTAGAAAATCATCATTCGTCTGATATACAATCGGAGACTGTAGCCATTCATATATAGGCGCGTTTGATTTTCGGAAGAGGCGGAGTGCTTTACGAAGCTCCCATCCATTTATGTCCAGCAGTTCGTTTATGGGTAATTCGATCACATCACGCTGCTCATCAATACTAAGATAGAAATCTTTGTTATGGGCGTAGATGAACCGGACGTCATAGTCACTATCCGGTGATGCAAATCCCCACGCTCTGCTGCCGGATTCACATGCATAGAGAATAGTAACCTGATAGGTTTGTTCTATCTTTTTAAGTTTTTGCAGAATGATATTATTCATATTTAGTAAAGATAATACAGGTATATCCATAATTAGATTACAGATATACCAGTGTTAGTACTTACGGAAGAACAGTTCTGATCTTGTCACTGATTGCAAACTTCTTTCCGATAAAAGCTTTCTCAACACGAATACCGTTAACAATGGCATCGTTGAACTCTTCCAGTTGAGTAGCAGGAACCCACAACTCCTGGTGATGGGCGAGTCCTACGGTTTGAACCTGAAACAATTTGAAATACTCCTCCGGTATTTCGAATGCTGTTACAAAGCCAACACCATCAGAATCTTCATCCACCATGTTCCAGCGCTCAGCAATTTCTGCCGCATACTGAAAATTCAGAACAGGATAAAATATAGGTTGCCAGTATAGCCTTGGCGGATAACGTTTCATGCCAGAGTCGATGATCAACTCCAGTTCGTTAGCGCCAGTCGGTCTGTATAGTGTGATGTTAGTTTTCATTGAAGTAATGTTAAAGAGTATGGAAACAAAAAGCCCCGTTTGTTAGACGGGGCGTATATTCTTAATAATTATAGCAATATAATTTTAAGGAAGCATATAACCCCATTCACAGACGCGATGTTCGCCTGCTTGTGTTTCGATATGGAGTTGTTTCTGATTCATGACGCAAATATATTCCTAATTTTGATAGTATAGATATACTCCCGGATTTAAATTATACTAATCCACTTCCTGAAACTTTTCATCACCGCACATTCTCACAATCTTCGGCATGAAAGAGCCTAATACTTCTACCAGGTCTTTCTGCGAATCCATTACCTGGTGTATATTTTTATAGGCCATTGGTGCTTCATCTAAGCCGGAGCCGATCAGCTCAACACCAGCTTCTTTCAATACCTTATTTACCTGTCCGGGTAAAATAGTTTGCTTCGCTTTTGTACGCGACATCTGTCGGCCTGCACCATGTGATGCAGAATTGATAGATGCTGCCAAACCTTTACCACGTACTATAAAGCCTGGTGTTGCCATCGATCCGGGTATAATACCCAGCACATCTTTACCAGCTGGTGTTGCGCCCTTTCGGTGAACGATGATCTCGTTTCCAAGTATATCTTTCTCTTTCCATGCAAAGTTATGGTGGTTCTCAATCATCGCTAAAGGTGTCTCACGCAACCCGATGGCCATACGCTCATGTATCTGGTGGTGACATGCAGAAGCATAATCACCGGCAAGGTTCATTGCCATCCAGTATTCGTGTCCGGCTTCTGTGTCCAGATCAAGCCATGCCAGATGCTTTGCTTCCTGCGGCAGTTTACATACGTCCATTGCTATATCCGTATAATAGCGTGCAATGTTGGCACCAAGTCCACGCGAACCAGAGTGTGATAGCAAGGCTACATATTGTCCTGGCGATAAATTGAATTCATTGATCGGATTCAGTATCTCAACAATACCAAATTCAACAAAGTGATTTCCGCCACCAGACGAACCGATCTGTTGCCAGGCACGGTCTTTCAGTTCGCGTACAATGTTTAGTTCGCTGAATTCCTTTCGCTCGAAGATCGGGTGATCTTTCGGCTTCTTGAATGTAGCTGTCCCAAACATGGTGTTTTGGATTAACATCTTTTTCAGGTCTTCGCG
>CAMLLI010000828.1 GCA_946480685.1 uncultured Flammeovirgaceae bacterium
ATAGCAGGCTTGCTGCGTTTACGTATGTAAGGATATTGAAAAGAAATACATTTCATAGTTCATGTGGGTAGACACCCCAATCTGTATTCTCATGGGAGGTGTGGACAAGTCAGAAGGTTCATCAAAGAAAAAATCTTGCACGTGTCTGTGTCTCCCGGTAGTCTTTGTGTCTCTGGATTTTACACAGGAACAACTGGGAAAAAATGTTTTCCATATCAACTTCCTGGAAACTAAACCACCGATAACGATTCGCGATTACCGATTAACAATTATATTCGTCTCCATTGGAGACACCCGTTTCGATACTGAAAAAGTACTGGCAGTATAGTCAGTTCAGGCCGCTGCAGGAAGATATAGTCAATTCTGTTCTGCAAGGTCATGATACGCTCGCGTTGCTGCCTACCGGTGGAGGCAAATCCGTTTGCTTCCAGGTGCCTGCGCTGTTGCTGGAAGGTGTATGCATTGTTATCACACCGCTCATCGCGCTTATGAAAGATCAGGTAGAGCAACTCAAGAGGCGTGGTATACTTGCCGTAGCTATTCACTCGGGCATGAATCGTTCCGAGATCGATATACTTCTGGACAATTGTATTTATGGTTCGGTAAAATTCCTGTATGTTTCTCCGGAGCGTTTGCAGACCGAGCTTTTCATTGAGCGTGCCAAGCGAATGAAGGTTGGACTGATCGCAGTCGATGAAGCTCACTGTATATCACAATGGGGTTATGATTTCAGACCACCGTATCTGCAGATTACAACGCTGCGTGAACTCAAACCAGCTACTCCGGTTATCGCACTCACGGCAACGGCTACGCTGGTGGTAAAAGAAGACATCATGAGCAAGCTGGCGTTTCGGGAGCCGGCAGGAGTTTTTCAACGTTCTTTTGCCCGCGATAATCTATCCTTCGTTGTTCGTAAGACTGAAAATAAGGAACGTAAGCTTCTTGAAATTCTGCAGAAGGTAAAAGGTAGTGCGATTATATATGTTCGTTCGCGCAAAGCTACACAACAAATTGCCGAGTGGCTTTCAAAGCGTGGTATAAGTGCTTCATACTATCATGCAGGTCTTGATTTCGAAGAGAGATCAAAGCGCCAGGAAGAATGGATTCATAACAAAAGTCGGGTTATGGTTGCAACCAATGCATTTGGTATGGGTATCGACAAACCCGATGTGCGATTGGTAGTTCATTTGGATATACCTGAAAATCTGGAATCATATTACCAGGAAGCAGGACGTGCCGGACGTGATGGTATACGTTCGTTCGCAGCTATACTATACCAGGAAGCCGATGTGATAAACCTGCAATTCAAAACAGAACAGGCGCATCCATCGCCCGAAGTGCTTAAAAAAATATACCAGGCGCTCGCTAATTATTACCAGTTGGCTATAGGAAGCAGCGGAGGAGAAAGTTTTGATTTTGATTTACTCGATTTTGCCGAACGATTCAAATATCACCAGGCAGAAGTATATATAGCCCTGAAGAAACTGGAGGAAGAAGGTCTCATTCAATTCAACGAAAGTTTTTATAACCCATCGCATTTGTTCTTCCCGGTTGATAAAACAAAATTATACGAGTTTCAGATCGCGAATGCGCGGTTCGATCCGGTTATAAAAATGTTACTACGGCTATATGGCGGTGAATTATTTTCGGAGTTTGTAAAGATCTCGGAAGCATACCTGGCAAAAGGATTGAAGATCTCTGAAAAGGAAATGATTGCCACGTTGAAACATCTGAATGAATTGAAGATCGTGATCTATCAACCACTGAAGAATAAACCACAGGTAACATTTGTGTTGCCCCGCCAGGATGCCGACCGGCTTCCGTTGAATATAGCCCGGCTGGAGGCGCGCAAAAAACTTATTGTTGACAAAATGAATGCGATGGTAGCCTTTGCTACCTCCACGCATCGGTGCCGGATGCAGATTGTACAAGAGTATTTTGGTGAAGATACGTTTGCTGTATGCGGCCTGTGCGATGTATGTATCGAGCAACGTAAAACAGATAATCGCTCGGCTTATGATCAGTTACGGGCGGAAATCGTTAATATTATTAAAAATACTTCCATGACCATTGAGCAACTGGAAGAGCAAATAGAACCCACCGACCATGAGTTATTTGCAGATATAGTGCGTGAGTTGGTAGACGAAGGATTGCTGCAATATGATGACAGTTGGCGATTGCAGCTTTCTGAACAAAAAAACTGATTGTATGTTTATACTACTATGCGAAAGGGATTAAAGAAGTTCGTCCGGATTTTTATTTATGTACATGTGTTTCTGGCGGCAGCCTTATTACTAACACATTGTACGTTCAAGCGTTATGCTGAGAAATCTTATGCACGCGCCAAAAAAGACAAGCCATACGATGTAATTATAGTTCCGGGTGTGCCTTACGAGAAGGAGAACACCACCATGGTAATGAAGATGCGTATATACTGGGCGAAGCATTTGTATGACAGTGGCTATACTAAAAACATAATTTTTTCAGGAGCTGCAGTATATAGTCCGTTCGTTGAAGGACTCGCGATGAAAACTATTGCTGATTCATTAGGTATACCACGCGAACATCTCTTTGCCGAAACCAAAGCAGAACATAGTACCGAGAATATATACTACTCGTGGAAGCTCGCACAGGAGTTGGGCTTTAAGAAAATAGCATTGGCTACCGATCCCTATCAATCCGGGTTGCTGCGCAGCTTTACAAGACGTTACTGCCCCGGAGTAAAAGCAGTGCCCATTGTATTTGGTATGATGGATATAGGCAGTAAAACATTACCGGTAATTGATACTACATCGTGTCATGCAGAAGGATTTGTTTCGATACTGGAGCGTGAAGGTTTCTGGCAAAGGTTCCGCGGCACCATGGGGAAACGTGTTAAAGAAGAACGAAAAGCCGAGTTACGTAAGCGCAAAGAAGACGCTCAGGAGAATGTAAGCCAGACTACAT
>CAMLLI010000829.1 GCA_946480685.1 uncultured Flammeovirgaceae bacterium
TTGATCCACTTGGTTGGCAAATGGATTTGTTATATAAAGTAGACGACAGAGATAAAGCCTTAGCGACTAATTCTTCAAAAACGATTTTTGCAACGTTAGGTTTTGATTTTAACACCATAACTGTGACCACTCAAAACACATACTCAAATTTCGATACAACAACCTATTTTACGAAAATGCCTGATACGTTGGTAAGCAGCAGATTAAGCACTACCCTTCTGCCAGATAGCTATAGTTATAAGACAAAGTCATCAAACCTGAATGTAGGCTTTATGTACGTCTTTGATAATGACGTTATCAACTTTAAGGCACATTTTACTGCGGGAATATCGTACTATAGCACTGCATCTATTGCCTTCCGAACAAGAGGGAACCCGGGATTTAGCACGTCTTATACGGATCGACATAATGTATATCTCCAAATGAGAACTTTTGGAACATATAAACCCTTAGGGATAAGTATCGGCTTTGAAGCTTTTTATCGCGATGGTGACTTTCTTGGTGTTAATGCAACTCTTTCCAAAGTTTTTGATCTCGAAAATTTCACAAAAATATTATCCCCAATAAATGCCTTGAATTTAAAATAGGGCCATTACCTGGAGCAGTCGAGTTCTGACCGTAAACAAACTTCCACGCACAATTCTTTGCCCGCAATGTACCATAGGAATAAGCACATTTCTTTGAACAAGACGGTGTGAATGATGTAAGAAAAAAGAAAAACCCTTTAAATCATTACGATATAAAGGGTTCTGGTGACAATTGGTTGTCTAAATGTCGGGGTGAGATGATTCGAACATCCGACCCCCACGTCCCTAACGTGGTGCGCTAACCGGGCTGCGCTACACCCCGAACTACCCAAAAATTGGGGCTGCAATATTAATAAAGAACGACAAACTAGCAAAGTTGTTCACAAAATCGAATTCCCGAATCTTGTCGTCATGTGCTCAACGCAAATGCACGTTTCGGCTCCTCAATCTCCTATACTATATCTTGAGCGGAATGTTTCAGCTTCAATTATTTTATTCAAATTCATTCATTAACTTTGAATAACAAAGTACTTTTAATAATATCGGATCATGATTCAATTTCCAATATGAACATGCTTACAAAACTTGAAGAATACTACTACCAGGCAAAAGCCAACAAATGGATGCGTTACTTCACAGTTTTCTGTCGCATCGTTTTAGCGCTAGGATTTATTCCGTCTGGTTTTGTAAAAATTATGGGCGAGCGATTTACAGCGTTGCCTTCCAATCATCCCTTAGGCAACTACTTTGACGCGTTACATCAAACAGGATTTTACTATACATTTATTGGCATAGTGCAGGTAATTACGGCTCTTCTGTTACTAATTCCCCGAACGGCTGTACTGGGTGCAGTACTCTACTTTCCTATTATCCTCAACATTTGTGTACTTGCTTACTCCGTTCGGTTTGAAGGCACGCGCATTACAACGTTTATGCTACTGGCCAGTGTCTATTTATTGTGCTGGAATTACGACAGACTAAAACAAATCGTATCCATTAAGCCAGCTGAAAGCTATAGCTATATAACGCTCCAACCTCCGAACAACAAATTTCCCTGGATATTCTTTGGAAGCGTGTTGGCGATCATGGTTTCCGTGGTTGTCGTAAACCAGCATTTATATAACATCCGACCGGGTAATTCTATGTTCGAATGCACCAATGGATGCGGGAATGATAAAGCTTGTAAAGATTTTTGTGATTGCATTTACAACCGGGGCAACACGCTTAAAAAATGTTCTGATGTTTACGACAAGGCAACCGAGTAGTGTTAGTCTGGAATCACTACGCGAAATGTAGTTCCTTCGGCAACTTTACTTGATACAGAAATTTCTCCGTTGATGAGTTGAACCAACTCTTTTACAATAGCAAGTCCCAAACCGGTTGATCCTTCACCGCCGGTCGGCCGATTGCTGAGTCGCTGGAACTTTGTGAAGATGTGCGGTAATTCTTCATTGCGTATACCCGGCCCCTGGTCGATCACTTCAAAAATTACTTTCCCATCGAACCGGTGCATCTGTAAATTTACTTTGCGCTGTGGGTAGGAAAACTTGATAGCATTGGACAACAGGTTTTCGAGTATACGCACCAATGCATCTTCATCCGTAAATATTTCATCTGTTGACTCTGCTACCTTCAGCACTATATTTTTACGCGAAGCGATTGGCGCGAATTCATTTTTCAACCGCTCGAGTACTTTATTCAGCGACACACGTTGCAGGTTGATCTCTGTTAAACCATGTTCGATGCGGTTTACGTCCAGCAGATTATCAATGAGACGCTGCATATTCGTACAGGCATCTTCCATATAGTCGAGATACTGTTTGTCAGTTTCCGAACGATTCGCATTATCAAACTTCATCACTTCAATGAGGCGCAACAATCCGGATACAGGCGACTTCAAATCATGCGATGCTATACCGAGGAAGTGATCTTTCTCACGATTCAATTCAATAAGTCGTTCGTGAATGGTTTTAAGCTCTTCTATATTCTGCGTGAGCTCTTCATTCAAATGAAGTGTCTCTTCTTTTTTATTCTCCAGTTCTGCCGTTCGGTCTTTTACTTTTTGTTCCAGCACAACATTGGCGTGCTCGAGGTCATCCAGTAATTTTCGATTCTGCCGTTGCTTGTTATAGAGAGCCAGAAATGCAGAGGCCGATGCAATCACAATAAGTATAACACTGATGAGGCGGATCAGATCTTCGCGCTCATTTACTTTTTCGTATTCGATGTTGTGCTGATTGAGCAGGTAGCGTTCATGTTGTGAAAGATCATTCATCAACACACGCAAGGTATCCATATAGGTCTTGCCGGTTTTAGCAGAGATCAGGTTCATTGAGCTATCCTGCCCGTGACTGTTAAATGTACCGAGTGCATGATCGAGCACTTCCAGTTTTTTACGAATAATCGGTTCGAT
>CAMLLI010000830.1 GCA_946480685.1 uncultured Flammeovirgaceae bacterium
AGCATCCGCTATACCAATGGCTGGAAGCTAAAACCGGTAAAGCTCCTTCGTGGAACTTCTGCAAGTACGTGGTTGACAAGAATGGTGAAGTAAAGGGATTTTTCGGATCGAAAGTAAATCCGCTGGACGAGCAGATCGTCAGCAAGATCACCCAATAGCATTATAGCACGTGAAAATCAGATCGTCTTTCTTCCGGCAGGAGGGAAGACGATTTTTTTTAGGAGGCAGTCACTGGATAAAAAAAATGCACGGATGCATGTCTTGGAAACACTGAAAGTATACTTTTGCAGAGCATGAACACAAAAGTCTGGCTTCAGGCCTTCCGGTTACGTACGCTACCCCTGGCACTGTCATGTATAGCCATGGGTGGTTTTCTGGCTTCGGCCGCGGGTGCATTTCAATGGAATATTTTTCTATTGTGCGTGTCTACCACCATCTTTTTGCAAATACTTTCTAACCTGGCGAATGACTATGGTGATTCCGTAAACGGTGCTGATCATGCCGGGCGTAAAGGTCCTTCGCGTGCTGTGCAGAGCGGAGCTATAACTGCGCAGCAGATGCGTGCCGCTGTTATCATCTTTGTTATACTGTGTCTCGTAAGCGGTATATCATTGTTGCTGGTTTCATTTGGTATTAACTGGAATGCTATTCTTTTCTTTTTTGGACTAGGCGTGCTCAGCATCATTGCTGCCATTGCCTATACAGTAGGGCGTAAACCCTATGGCTATATGGGCCTGGGCGATATTTCGGTGCTCATCTTTTTCGGACTGGTAGGTGTTATGGGCTCGTATTATCTTTTTACAAAGCAGGTAACAGTATACCAGGTATTGCCTGCCTTGAGCTGCGGTTTATTTTCAATCGCTGTATTGAACGTGAATAACATTCGGGATATAGAATCCGATCGCATGGCCGGCAAGTTTTCTATACCGGTGCGTATTGGTAAAGATAAAGCCGTAGTATATCACTGGTGTTTGCTGATCGGTGGTTTGTTAAGTGCCGTTGTGTATTGTGTGTTGACCTATAGCGCACCATGGCAATTTCTTTTTTTGCTCAGTGCTCCACTCTTTATTAAAAATGGTTTGGCGGTGAGTCGCAAGCCTTCGTATGAGCTTGATCCGTACCTTAAACAAATGGCGCTCTCCACACTCGTTTTTGTTTTATTGTTTGGTGTCGGGCAATTATTAAGCTGATAACCCGCTTTAAACCTATTGCCTCCTTTCGGTGTCTAAGAGTTACGGAATGATAATTTATCATCACCCGCTATCGTTTAGATTAAAAACAACCGACACTCATGAGACAATTACTGGTATGCGCAACGGTACTGGTGGCATTATGGTCGTGCCATCCCGAGCCGGACGATTATGATCTTCTTGACCAAATGGTGGTTTCCACCAACTACGATACAACGGTATATATAGGCGGCAACAGCATCGGTACGTATAAAACATACGCGCTTCCAACCGATACTATCGGCTATGTTTCCAATACCGATCGTAATGATACCATTCGCACGTCACCGCAGTATGATCTTCCACGCAAAGTGTTGCAAACTGTTGAAACAAATATGACTAGCCTGGGCTATACTCGCGTGGGCTTCCATGAAAACCCGGATATAGGTGTAAATGTATATGCTGTGAAAGACCTGAATCTTTTTCAACAGGTGGTATATCCTAACTATTACTATTCGGGTTATTATGGTTACGGAGGCTATTACTATTATCCGTATGTGCAGACGTATGCCTATAACACCGGCTCGCTGGTGGTAGAGTTTGTTGATCTGAAAAATGCTGCTGCCAATAAAAAATACGAAGTGATCTGGAATGCCTATATGGGCGACCTGTTCAATGCAGTAAATCAACTCGATCAATCCATAGAAGCCGTTAACCAGGCCTTTGTTCAATCACCTTATCTTAAAGTACAGCAATAGCCATGAGATACCTGATATTCACAATAGCGTTGTTGGGTGCACAGCTTGTATACGCACAGAACAATTACTTCTATATAGCACTGGACGTTAACACGCCTTTAGGCAATAAAGATTTTGTAGATGAAACGAGTGCCAAAGGTGGTCGCCTCGGCTATCGCGCTTTCATTACGGAAGACAGTCGTGTTTCGCTGGGGATTGATGCAAGTTGGGCAACCTTTGATAAGTATAAACCAACCGAAACTTTTGAGAGCCATGGCGGTGCTATCACCACCGACTATTTCAACTATGTTTATCAATATGGTTTGGCAGTGAGCGGTCTGTACCATTTCAAGGTTGGTGAAAGCGAGCGCTTTTTCCCGTATGCCGGTATAGGCATAGGTGCAAACTATAATGAGTACGCCCAATACTATAATATCTATTCAAGTGTAGAGAAGAAGTGGGGTTTTCTGGCGCGACCTGAAGCGGGTGTGCTGTTCCGGTTTACAAGAAACCGCGGACTCGGAGCCATGGCTGCCGTGCACTACGACTATTCCACTAACAAAAGTGAGACTTTCAATGTCGACAAGTTTTCATCGGTCGGCTTTCAGATTGGTCTCATTATCATGAATCGTTATTAAAAACTGGAACCGACTTCAGCCCGGGCGTTGTAAACATCCGCGTTCAGGCTGAGGTCCGGTTCATTAACCGGCTCTTTACTTGAAAGTAGAGAGCTTTTCGCGGTTTATTCTATTCCCTTACTTCCACCAAAAAAATCTCGGGTTATCTTTGCACCCATGCCGCAACAGATACTCATTTTAGATTTCGGTTCTCAGTACACACAGCTTATTGCCCGCCGGGTACGCGAACTCAATGTTTACTGCGAAATCCACCCTTTTAACAAGATTCCAACCATAAGGCCTGATACAAAAGGTGTTATACTTTCCGGAAGTCCGTGCTCCGTACGTGACGAAGGTTCTCCCGATGTTGATCTCCAACAATTCGGCAACCTGCCCGTACTCGGAGTTTGCTAC
>CAMLLI010000831.1 GCA_946480685.1 uncultured Flammeovirgaceae bacterium
TAGTCCAGCTTCTGGATCAACCCCGGAATATCTCCTATACCATCGCCATTGCTATCGTAAAATGCGCGAACCGATTCTTCGTAAATGACTGCGTCCTTAAACCAAAGAGGTTCTCCGGATTTGATGGGTGTACTCATGCGTTACATATATGATTCGTGTACTTCCAGTCTGAACAAATGGAATGGCATTTTATAGGGATCGATCTCCACATAGTTCCACTCCTGTGTCCAGGTATAGTGATCATCGGTCATCAGGTCATGCAGTTTTACATTGACACGATCTCCGATGTTCAGAATATGCTTGGGTAATTGTACATAGCCAGACTGCCGGCCATGCTGATCGAGGTTTACCACAACGAGTATAATACTGGACAGATCATCTGTAGCTTTGAGATACGCGAAGAGATTCGGATTCTCGATAAAACAAAAATGAATGTTCCAGGTAGATTGTAGTGCAGCATGTTCTTTCCGCGCGCGGTTCACAATCGTGATGATGTCGGTCATGCGATTGGTGCGCTTCCAGTCGTGCTGCTTGATTTCGTATTTCTCTGAATTATAGTATTCTTCTTTGCCTTCCATCGGCATGTTGTCGTAGAACTCATATACCGGCCCGTACATGCCGTAGTTAGACGATAATGTAGCTGCCAATACAAAGCGGATGATAAATATATTCTCACCCTGGTGCTGCAAATGCCACGGAAGTATATCCGGTGTATTCGGCCAGAAGTTCGGACGGAAGTAATTGCGTGACGGACCGTATACCAGTTCGTTCATATACTCGGTAAGCTCGGCTTTACTGACACGCCAGGTGAAGTATGTATAGCCTTGTGTGAAACCGATCTTGGCCAATGAAGCCATGATCCGCGGACGCGTAAAGGCTTCTGACAAAAAGATTATATCGGGATATAGTTTATTTACTTCTGCTATCGCCCATTGCCAGAATGGTATAGGCTTGGTATGCGGATTATCGACACGGAATATTTGCACGCCCTGATCGATCCAGAATGTTATTACGGATTTCAACTCCTGCCACAGCGCCATCCAGTCGTCTGTCTCAAAGTTGAAAGGGTATATATCCTGGTATTTCTTGGGAGGATTCTCTGCGTATTGTATTGTCCCATCCGGACGTTGCTTGAACCACTGCGGATGTTCCTTTACATACGGATGATCGGGCGCACATTGAAACGCAAGATCAAGCGCTATATCGATGTGATATTTTTTTGCTTCCTGGATGAGTCGCTTGTAATCATCCAGCGTGCCCAGCTCAGGGAGTATAGATTTGTGTCCACCTTCATCACTGCCGATAGCCCACGGTGATCCCGGCTCGCCCGGCTCTGATTTTACATTGTTGTTTTTACCCTTGCGGTTGACCTTTCCTATAGGATGTATAGGCGGAAGATAGAGTACATCAAATCCCATGGAGGCAACACGCGGCAACAACTTGATTACATCCTGAAATGTTCCGTGTTTACCTTCGAGCGATGCTGACCGCGGGAACAACTCATACCACGTAGAGAAGTTTGCTTTTTTATGCTCTACTACAATAGGCAATACTTTATCGTACTGTGTCTCAAACTCAATGAGCGGGTAATGGTGTACGATCTCTTTGAACTCTTCGCTGAGCACATGCTCCACGGCTGCGTTATAGTGCTCTTCAAGTTTTTGAGCAGCGTGCAGCAACTCTTTGTTCGTACCGTTCGCGAGTTTCTTCAGCATGATAACGCCTTCGAGCAACTCTGTTTTTACATCCACATGCGCGGCAGCTTTCTTTTTGAAACCATCATACCAGGTTTCGAAATGATCAACCCAGGCTACCACGGTAAAGAGATATATACCTTTTTGCTGTACGCGAAAAGAACCTTTCCAGGAATCGTTCATCACGTGCAACATTTCTACAATACTCCATTCGGCATCGCCATCGCGTTTATACCATACGTGGGCGCGAATGTGATCGTGACCATCGCCAAATATATCGGCCGTAACATCTACCCGTTCACCAACGGTACGCTTCGCCGGGTACAACCCTCCGTCTACCTGCGGCTGCACGTTTTCAATCATTACTCTGGACTGTCCTCTGTGTTCTTGCATCGGGCTAAAATTTTAATGAACGTTTATTATCAATCGGGTAGCGTTCTATCTTATTTATACACCTGAATCTATATATATCGCTTATTTTATTTTGAAGATAAACGAGCTATACGGCTTCAGTGTTAATTGAAACGTGAGGTTCTGGTCGAAACCAACTTCTGCCTCTCTCCATAACAAGTCGCGGGCTATATAATTTGCGACCGGGTCAAGTCCCGCACGGGTAAATATATCTTTCGGAACCTGCACTTTTACCGGGAGCGGTGCTGCGTTAAAGCTTGTGAGTATCAGCAAACGCTCTTCACCGGCAAAGCGCATAAAGGCATGCACTTTATCCGTAAAGTTACCGGCTGCTATATTGGAAGCCGTCAGGTCGGCATACTCGCCATCTGCCAGTGCAGGATTTTTCGAAGACAGGTTCAGCAGATCGCTATAGAAAGAGCGAAGTTGTTTCTGCTCCATCGACAGTGAGTCTCCATCAAACTTGCCACCGTTCATCCACTTCTGGTGTTGAGGCACACCCCAGTAATCGAAGATCGTTGTGCGGCCATCTTCACCGGAAAAACCTTCAGCACCGGCACCGGGCTCTCCTACTTCCTGGCCAAAGTATATCATTACCGGACCGTTGTCTAATGTAGCACTAATCACCATGGCCGGTATAGCCTTCCACGGATCACCTGCAAAGAACGGAGATGCGATACGCTGCTCATCGTGGTTCTCCAGAAAGTGCAACATGTTCGGGTGTATATTTTCCTGTGTCTGATATATAGCGTGGATATCCGCTGTGCTGCGTTCACCGCGTACCAGCAAACGCAACGTGTCGTATAGCTGCACTTTGTCGTACAGGT
>CAMLLI010000832.1 GCA_946480685.1 uncultured Flammeovirgaceae bacterium
ACAGCAACGCAGAAATAGCCGAAAGTTTGTTTCTCTCCCTCAGCACCATCAAGACACATGCCTCCAATCTTTTTGTGAAAATGGATGTATCCAGTCGAACAAAAGCCATCGAAAAAGCCAAACGCCTGCGCATCACGGAGTGAGGGGTTGTAAGATTGTAAAATTTTAAAATTCAGCGATTAAGGTCTTTCAATCTTCCAATCTTCCAATTTTAAAATCTTCCAATCTTTTCATCTTCCAATTTTTCAATTTCATACTAAAGTATGAGCGTCTGGTAGGCCTACCGTTGTAGTTTCGAGGGTTCAAAAACCAAAAGTTATGAAGCGCAACATTATCATCTTTGGACTTATTCTCGGCATCATCATGACCGTGAACATGGTCTATATGGCCAACATGTGTTACAGTAATCCGAATTTTGAAAGTAATGACGTTCTGGGTTATGCCGCGATGGTCGTTATGTTTTCATTGGTCTTTTTTGGGATCCGGAATTACCGGAACAAAGAACTCAACGGCCAGATTTCATTCGGGAAAGCTTTTAAGACAGGTGCCCTGATAGCACTGGTGGGTTCTACGATGTACGTAGGAGTGTGGCTATTCTATTATTACCTGGTGATCCCTGACTTCCTTGATAAATATACACTTCACGTATTAGCAGAAGCTACGCGCGATGGAGCAACAGCAACCGAACTTGCCGGGCGAAAACAAGACATGGAAAATTTTCGAGAGCTCTATAAATCTCCTGTATTTGTTGTACTGATAAGTTATGCCGAGGTGCTACCGATCGGATTGGTGGTAGCGTTGGTGAGTGCACTTGCGTTGAAGAAGAAGGAGAAGGGATTTTAAGATTTTAAGATTGGAAGATTGGAAGATTAATAAGATTATAAGATTGAGGGGATGAAGACTGGAAAATTACAAGATTAAAAGATTCGTGTATTGCTGGAATTTTGAATTTCAATTTTCCAATATTCTAATCTTTCTGATTTTCCAATCCTCATTTCAAATCCTCACCTCACCGGACTATTGTGCTTCTTCAACAGGCTCAGGTGTATTCTCTTCAACGCCTGCTGCATCAGCGCTGTCTTTAGCTGGTTTTACTTTTTTGGTAGACTTGTCCACAATTTTTTCAAGCGCACCAATAGCTTCCTGAACAGGCTTTAATTTAATCATCAACTCAGCCTCTTCTTCTTTCAGTTTTCGAAGTGCGTCAATAACGGGATTCTCTTTTGCAATTTCCTTCGCCATAAATTCTTTTTGTTTTTATTTTAAAACTGCTTCCGTTCGCAGGCGTAAATGCATTACCTGGTTTCGAAAAAGCGGTTGCTAAGATACACGAAAATTGATAGGAAGAATGTTGATTTCACAGGGAAAAACTTCTGGAAAATGTAGCGATAAACCTAAGCCGGTAACGTAGAGCCTATTGGCTGTGCCCGCTTCGATTTCCGGATGAAGTCATTATTTTGTAAGAAAATTTTTGACGGATATATACTCTGTTTTTCAAAAATTTGTTTATGGTGTTAGCAGCAGGAATTGTGCGAACGATCGCCCTTTTTAAGACTGATCTGTTGTTCTATTTAAAATGATTTTGGATCACCTTCATCGCGGCTTTATCGTTACATTTTTCAAGTACAACGTTTTCGCATTGATTGAATTTTGCGAAAGCTTCAATCGCGTTACAAACCTTGCTGATCGTTGGTTTGGTGAGTTTCATGGATTCGAAGTGCAGGTTGTGAATGATTAGTGTTCGTTGTTTACGATCGGCTTTGGAGTCCATTCGCGCTATGAACGTTTCGCCGATCAGTATCGGGAGCGAAAAGTATCCATACTTGCGCTTGGCTTTGGGTACAAAACATTCTACCTGGTAATCGAAATCAAAAAAATCCCGCAGCCGGTGCCGGTATACATTGATGATATCAAACGGAGAAAGAATAAACGTGTCATCCGATAGTGTGATCTTTTTCTTTTTATACTCCGGCAATATATAGAGCTGAGGAGTTTTCATATCAGCGATTGATACCGTATATATTTCCCCTTCGTCAACCATTTTTTTGATTTCTGTTTTTATCGTATGGTCAACATAGCGCGCACTGAATACAATCTCTTTCAACGATGCTATGCCGAGTGATCTCAACGTGCGTCTTATAACGTGGCGCGCAAACTCTGCATCGGTTGGTATAGAGGTATCGACATCAGCAGATAGTATATTTTCGGGCAGATCATATACCTTCTGAAAATTTTCTTTCCGACTCGTTATCAGGCTGCCATCGAGATACAGTCGTTCGAGTGCAACTTTGGAAGGACGCCAGTCCCACCAGCCGGAGCTTTTAGTCGTGCGGTCGTTTTCAAAATCACGCGCCATCAGCGGGCCTTCGCGTGAGATGCGGTCCATTATTTTTCGCATCAGGTTAATCTCTGCCGTTGTCAACGCTTTCCTTCGCGATTGAAACGCTGCCTTTACCGGTAATGAAAAACGGAAATCATGTATAGGTATATATCCGGCCGCAAATGTCCAGAACTCGAAAATGCGTCCGTCAGCCTGGAGTTCTTCCAGCCATTCTGGTTTATAGTCAGGTATGCGTGCTGCGAGGGTGTGATGATGCGCCCGCTCAACAATATAGTTTGTATCTACTTGTACAAAACCAAGATGTTCAATGACTTTATAAACGGCCTCCTTGCCCTTGCCAAACTGTGCACGTCTGGATAAGCCGGCAGCATGAAGAATAATTTTACGAGCCTGCGATTTGGTAAGCGTAATGTCCATGAGATGAAATAAGTAATTTTTACATGACGATGAAAGGTACTGATCACCGATTTTAAAAAGCCTTGTAGAAATGCTGTGCTAGTCCGGATGACAGGATCATCAGGCCATACAAGCTGTGCTGAATGGAAACAACCAGCAATGACTGTGTCCGCATATAGGTTATG
>CAMLLI010000833.1 GCA_946480685.1 uncultured Flammeovirgaceae bacterium
TAACTAGCAGCTCGCAGCTGGCCAAAGAAATACGCCCACCAGATAAAAAACACCTGGAGAGGAACGCGAAACAACAAGTACATCGGTCCGTTTTCCATGCCGCCCAGTTCTACGCGTTTGAGTGAGCCGATGATGTTGGCCGGGAGTATACATATAAAGAATATGATGAGAAGTATACTGGTGAGTTTAGCTGTGCGATCGAACAGTAGTCCGATGGCCGCCAGTAATTCTATTACACCGGTAAAATATACCAGCTCAACTTTGTATGGAATCAAATCCGGCATAGACTGCACCATAACATCCGTCTTAAAGAAATGCGCAGAGCCCGTCATGAGCAACATCAACGCCATGGCTACACGCCCAATAAAACTGACAGAAAATCTTTCGTTCAGCATATACTTATTAACAAGCCAAAACCCACCGAACGAAACGATCAATACAATTAAAGGAGCCATTTTTTTAAGTTACGAGTTATGAGAAGATTAGAAGTAAGAAGCCAGAAGTAAGAATCGTAAATATACCGCTTACTTCCAGTAGCCAGAAGCCTGCAGCCAGCAGCTTTTTCTCGCGGCTCACAGCTATTTTCCACATTTGCTCTTCACTTCCTCCACCATCTGCTGTCCCCAGCGTGGCGCCAGCGGATTTTCGGATTGAAACGATATAAATTTTTCCAGAGCTTTTGCGTTCGTGCCACATGCTTCGGCTGTTGATGATCCAAAGAATTGTGCCATTCCCAATTGCATCTGCGCGAGTAACGCCAGTGCACGCGGGTTCTCCGGGTTAACGGCTATCGCTTTGTTGAAAGCCTGCATCGCCATAGGTGTATATTGCGGACCACGTGCTGCCGGATCGGCCGGTATACGCATCATATATATAAAGCCTTCCAATGCTATTATTTCAGATTCATTGGGAACGATGGCTTTTGCTTTGTTCAACGCAGTAACAGCCTGATCGAGGTAAGTATCTTTCGCAGCTTTGTCCTTTTCCTGGTTGCTCATCATGATATATCCGAAAGATGCATAGTAGAATGGTTCCCATTTTGTTTTTTCGGCAGCACCGATACGCTCCAGGGCATTCACAGCTGTTTGATAGTCGGGGATCGTCTTAGCGGTATATACAGCCTGGATATTTTTCTGCATCGCTTCTATATACTTGCTGTCATTGGCGCGTGCTGTGGTGGATACTGCTATGATCAACACAGCGATCAAAACCGGGATAATGTTTAGTGTTTTCATCTTTATGAAGTTAAAGGATTATTATAAACTTGGTAATTGATTTACTGATTTATCTTTTGACAGGGTGATGAATATGCCTACGAACAGAAATCGCGGTGCCGCCTGGCGGATCGGTCTGCCATTATATATACCTTCCGCGTTTTGCTGCGCGCTATATTCGTAGCCAAAAATATTATCACGTCCCAGCAAGTTTGTACACGACAGGTAGACGATCAGGTAAGGCTTGGGCAGGTAGCTCCAGTTAAAGCTCAGATCGCTGTACGCTGGTGTTTTACCAGCATTGAATTTGTCAGCATTCGGATTGTTATAGGGGCGACCAGACGTATAGGAATATGTAAATCCCAGCTGACTGTTAATGGCCTGCACAAAATATTTATATACTACCGAGAAGTTATGTTTCGATGCAAATGACGGAGTTGATCGGTACGGATAATTCAGGTACTCGCGTTTGGTATCGAGGAAAGAATAGGAAATCCAGTAGTCGGTATTGCGCAGCGAGCGGTTATCGCGCCAGAATAACTCTATACCTTTTGCGTAACCCGAGCCGCCATTATTTAGTAGAGCTGCGTTGCCATTTTCATATTTTACGAGGTCGCTATATTTCTTGTAGTAAGTTTCAACGCGGAACGTACGGTTGTTTTCAATGCGCTGGTAATTCAGAATAAAGTGCTCGGCTTTTTCAGGGTCCAGCATAGTGTTTATACGCACGAGTTCATTTTTGGCTGTCTGGCGGAATTTACCATAGGCAAATGACACCTGGCTATACGTTCCGGTTTTATAGGCAAGTGAAATGCGTGGGTCTACGGAGAACTGGTTCGTAAGATCATCGTACTCGAAGCGCGCACCGGCACGCGTTACAAATTTATTGCTGGTATATAAATCTGCTTCAGCAAAACCGCCGGCAATCGTTTCATTAAATGAACGTGCATAGTCATCGCCATCGTTTATAATAAAATCCTGGTCGTACGAACGCTGTAATACTTCAACACCCGTCTTCAGTTCTACTTTATCCGAGAGCGATCCTTCAAACACTGTTTTGGCATGTATACCTTTTTCAGTCTCAACTATATTATCCTGATCCGCGAAAGCGTCATTTTGCTGATACGTGTACGATATACCACCGCGTACCATCCACTTATCATTCAAAGATTGCTTGTAAAACCCGTTAAGGTAGCGGTAGTTGTTCGTTAAGTCGTACAGGAATTTTGAATTATAGTCATCGATGCTGTGCTGGTAAAGCGAGTAGTTGGTGTGATTAAAATTACCATATAGTTTCAGCATGCCATCTTTACCTACCTGTTGACGGAAAGCGCTGCTGCCTTCCAAAGATACCGGGGCTTTTTCCCAATCAACTTCCTGGTTGATCAACCCGAAATACGGACGGATGTTGGTGTATTGAATTTTACCGATGATCGATCCGCCTGACCAAGCCTGCGTATGTGCTATATCTCCACCCACCGAAAGTATACCTATATCTGTGCGCGTCATTTCCGATTGATCTTTGGAGTCCAGTACAAGTGCTGAGGAAAGTGCCTGTCCATATTCCGCAGAGTAGCCACCGGTGCTGAAGCTCGTGCCTTTAAACATGAAAGGAAGGAAGCGGCCACGGGAAGGTGTATTCGGTGCCGAAGGACTATATGCATCCAGCACAATCATACCATCAATAAAAGTCTTGGCTTCATT
>CAMLLI010000834.1 GCA_946480685.1 uncultured Flammeovirgaceae bacterium
CTTCGGTAAGCAATACTACAGAAAGTTCTTTTTCCGTTTTAACAGCTGGCCGCAGAAACAACGCAGCGATGGCAGCAAGCACAAGGAATGCAGCAACCATCCGTAAAAAATGAAAGCGAATCGCTCGCTTATACTCCTGCCAGAGAATATATATACCAGTAATAACAAGGATCGCTATAAACCACCATCCGTCGAGGATCGGATGTACTGTGAGTGTATGATCAGTCATGCGTGCGCAGGTTTTTAATAAATGCCTGATCAAGTTCATGAAGCGTACGCGCAGACGCTGTCGGGGTGCTGCTGGCAGTTGGCAGTGCACGCCACAGCGATGCCTGTATAGTTTGCAATGCTTTACGTTGGTCAGCAGGTTTTACTTCATTCTCCGCGAGTGCCCGAATCAATGACAAGCTTTTTAAATATAGTCCCGGTTTTTCAAGGGCAAGCTTGCTGAGTTCGCCACCTGCCTGCGTTATACTTTTCTTCACAACATCACCAACGTACAGGCTATCCGCTGCAAGCGTGGAAGCGATAACTTGTGCTGCTTTTCGTATGGCCGGATAACTTTCATCTCGTTCTGCAGCTGCCTGCGCAGTTGTACTCTTTACTTCACTTAAATCTCCTGTCATGCGCTTCTCTTCTTTCAATGGAGGAGGATCAAAGCCTGTACGGTGTACATAGATGCGAGAGTCCTGGCTGATCTCTTTCAATAGCTTTAGTGCTTTATACTGGAACGGCAGCGACTTCTCTGGTTCATACAAACGCAAATGTAACTCAGCGTCCCACATAATGGTGAGTGCTGCTTTTAGTTTAGCCCGAATGGATTGTGTAAAGAACGTAGCTTCTTCTTCACTGTCATGTTCATGTACAAACCCTGCCGGTATACCATTCTTGTCCGTTTCACCTTCTTTACCTTCTGTATGGTGATGATGATCATGACCACCTTTCTTCTCTTCTACAAGATTGTGTTCATTCTCCGTATCATGAACGTGACCATACTTTTTGGTGATGTCTTCTTCTTCATGATCGTGATCTTCTTCAGCCGGGTTTTCCTGCGGTCCTATACCAGACTCAAATTCTTCTCCTAAAAATTCTCCGTAACGCAGGCGTAATACTTTCTGATCGTATCCCAACTCATTACTCTTCGATTGAAAGTTTTGTTTACTGATCTGCTTTCTCTCCTTCAACAGCTTCTCAGTATCAATAATGATTTGTCGCTGGCTGCGGAAGTAATCCGGCATCAGGTCAACACCTAGCCCATCATCAACAACCGTTTCTTGTTTTGTTGTGTCACGAAGAGATATAAAATACGTTTCGGTGCGCGAGCGATTGGGAACCGGTTGTTTCGTATCGAAGGCAACAACGTAGAAATATAGTTCATCACCGGGCTCCATGCCGAGCTTTGCTAAATTTAGTTTGCGCATAGCATCAATATGTTTACCGCGAATGGTTGCCGGCTTTTCAAAGAACAATTTGTCTTCTCGGAACTTCACTGATTCACCGCTTCCTTTACTTACCGTAGCGATGATGTGTGCATTGTCCAATCCGTAATCATCTGCTAGCGTAGCCTGTACATCAACCGTAGCACTGTTGCTGAATTCAAGCTCGGTAAACTGGTTAAGCTTCTGGACCGTAATCACCGGAGGGAGATCTTTAATTACTTCCAGTTTATAGAAATCGGAATGCTTCGTTTCACCTTGCCCGGTTGTCCATGCTAACTGGTAGAAACCTGTTTCGTGAATGTTTTTTCGTAATGAATATATACCTGCGCTTGAAGCTTTCAGTGGTATATTATCTTTTCCTGAAAAAATGAGTGATGGATTTTTTACACCGGCAGTAAATTCAATAGTCCAATCTACCGTGCTTCCTTCTGCGAAAGTTAATGCCCATGATTCCGTGCGTTGTACGTTCAGGTTGGTATACGCAGGCGGTGTAATGGTAATGATGGCTTCCTTTACTTGTGCAGGAACAACTGGAACAACAGAATCATCGATCCCTGTTTCCGCAGTTTTAGTTTTATCTGCCCGATGAGTAAGCATCGGTGCAAATGACGTCAATGTGAAAGCGGCAAGTATACTCACGACAAGTATGCCCGCAGCCTGCACCAGACGATGCGGTAACCGAATGGAAGGATATAGTTCTTCGAATGTCTGGGCTGTTCGTATTTTCTGAAGCTGTTGCAATCCGGTCAGTTCTTCGTTCTCCTTCAGTAAAAGATCACTGCTGTTTTGCAGCGAAGGAAAATGCTGATCCAGATATACGGTTATCTTATATGCATTCAGTTTGAAAAGATGAAGCTGTTCGCAACGAAACAGGAATAAAAGAATGCCACCTGTTATAGCCAGGGCAAGTGACCCTGCCAGCGACACGTTAAATACATAGGGCACTATAAATGCAACCAGCGCCAGTGCAAGCGAAAGAATGAGGGCCTCACTCATGCGCATGAGTTTATACTTGCGCAGTAAATGGTCGAGGCGATATCGTGCGTGGCTATCGTTCATTGATTCCGTTTATAGGCCAATAATCGTTCCGTTAATAACATCCATGCGATCAGCACAATCAGGTATTTGTCGAGTGGCGTTGTTACTATAACACGTTTTGTTGCTGAAAGATTTTCGGATGATGCCTGTAAGAATGTTTCTGGTATAATTCGCTGGTCAGCCTCTATTGCCGTTTGCTCCAGTGTGCTGTTGTGAAGTAATACAGCAGCCAGTGTAGTGGTGAGGTGTTGTTGCAAGGCATTGTCCACATTCAATCGTTCCGAAAGTATCCAATGCTGATGCGGGGTTTGTGGTCCTTCGGGATATAGTATAGCATTCGCTGTTGGCTCGTTCTTATAGGTGATGAGATGACACGTGGCTGGTTGGGGAAGTTGTTTATCCGATAACCAAATCAACCAGTCTGTTGGACTATACTGAA
>CAMLLI010000835.1 GCA_946480685.1 uncultured Flammeovirgaceae bacterium
CAGGAATTAGCAAAGCCACTTACTATAGGGAGTACTACAACGGTGCTGGCATTTCTGTGTCTTCAGTTTACCAATGCGACTGTATTGGGAGATATAGGTTTATTTGCCGGATTGAGTCTGGTAGGAGCCGCGTTGTGCTCGCTTATTTTCCTGCCGCACCTGGTACGTGAAGATCTGTTTGTAAACCAGGCAACGGATAGTAAGCTTGAAAAGGTTACAGCATTTTCATTCGAATCTAATAAGTACCTGGTATACGGCATACTGATCTTAACACCGGTGTTCTTTTACTTTGCCGGCAGCGTCAAGTTCAATTCGGACATGAGCAAGCTTAACTTCATGAACGAAGAAACGCAGCAGGCGCAAATGCGTTTGGAAACGATCAGCAAATCATCGCTCACCGCGGTATATATAGTATCAGACGGTAATACGCTGGAGAAAGCACTGCGAAGCAATGAACAAGCTATGCCGGTATTGGATAAACTGAAGACCACAGGTCTTGTTACAAAACTATCGTCTGTATCATCGTTCATGATTTCCGATTCATTGCAACAGGTTCGCATTGAACGATGGAATTCGTTTTGGAATGCAAAGCGCAGAGAAGATCTTCAGAAAGCAGTACATGAAGAAGGAGAGAAACTGCATTTTTCGCCACGTGTATTGCAAAATTTTGATACGCTCATCACACGTAAATTTCATCCTATACCTTCGGGAGAGGCCAACCCGTTGCGCACTGCTTTCTTTGACGATTTCATCATTGAAAAAGATGGTATGGCTACGGTCATCACGTTGGCCAATGTAAAGCCTGAGAACAAAGCCGCAGTATACCAGCAACTGGAAAAGACACCCGCACATGGTGTTGACCGCCAGATGATGACGAACCTGTTTGTAGAGTATATACACAGCGATTTCAATTTCATCGTAACCTTTACCTCTATACTGGTATTCATGGCGCTGCTCATCTCGTACGGGCGTATAGAGCTTACGTTGATCACGTTTGTGCCGATGCTGATCACCTGGATCTGGATTCTGGGCATCATGGCACTCGCAGGTATCGAATTCAATATCATCAACGTGATGATCTCAACCTTTATCTTCGGTCTTGGTGATGACTATTCCATCTTTACCATGGATGGATTGCAGCAGGAATATCAAACCGGCAAGAAGGTACTCGGTACAATACGCACATCTATATTTCTTTCCGCCATCACTACCATCTGTGGATTAGGCGTACTCATTTTTGCCAAACACCCTGCGTTACGCTCTATCGCAGCGATCTCGATTATCGGTATAGTGTGCGTATTCATCATGGCGCAAACCATTATGCCGTTTTTGTTTCGCATGCTGATCGCAAACCGGACGAAAAAAGGATTTACACCGGTTACACTCTTCAGCTTCTTCAGAACGTTTGTTACCTATACATTTTTTGTAGGCGGGGCTATACTTCTCACCATCGTAGGTTTTGTGCTTAAGCTTATCCCGATCGGCAGGCAACGTATAAAAATTATATACCATTCCTTGCTTCGCGCATGTGCATGGTTTGTGATCTATGTAGAACCGAATGTAAAGAAGAGAATTATAGGTATAACATCAGAAACATTTTCACGCCCTAGCGTGATCATTGCCAATCATGCATCTTTCCTGGATATACTCCTGACGGTAATGCTGCATCCGAAATTGATTTTGCTTACGAATCAGTGGGTGTGGGATTCGCCCGTGTTCGGTGGTGTTGTTCGCCTTGCAGATTATTACCCGGTGAGCGAAGGTGCCGAAGACAGCGTTGAGCGATTGAGACATCGCGTGCAGGAAGGTTACTCCATTGTAGTGTTTCCCGAAGGATCGCGTTCAACCGATGGAAAGATCAAGCGCTTTCATAAAGGAGCATTCTATCTGGCTGAAACATTTAATATACCGATACGTCCATTACTGATTCATGGTGCCGGTGATGCTATACCGAAAGGAAGTTTTATACTGAATGAAGGACAACTCACCCTGAAGTTTTTACCGCCTATAGAGCCGGATGACACACGCTATGGCGACAAGTATGCGCAGCGCACCAAAGAGGTAAGCCGGTATTTTAAAGCGGAGTATAAAACGCTCGCCAAGGAGATTGAGACGAACGACTATTTTGTCAAGAGACTTATCACGAACTATATCTACAAAGGTCCTGTACTCGAATGGTATATGCGTGTAAAACTCAGGTTGGAAAAGAACTATGCACCTTTCGAAAAGCTGGTTCCTAGAAAAGCATCTATACTCGACCTCGGTTGTGGTTATGGATTTCTGAGCTATATGCTTCAGTTCCTTTCCGAAGATCGCCTGATTACCGGTGTTGATTACGATGAACAGAAAATAGCCACTGCCAACAACGGTTATCTGAAAACAGAACGCCTGCGGTTTTTTCATGGCGATGCTACTACGTTCCCGGTAGAAGGATACGATGTTATTATCATCAGCGATGTGTTGCATTACCTGACGGTAGAAGCGCAGGATGCTTTATTGGTAAAATGTTTCCATGGGCTGAATGCCGGTGGTATGTTAATTCTCCGCGATGGCAATGCCGACCTGCAGGAGCGCCACAAGGGAACAAAGCTTACCGAGTTCTTTTCCATCAAAGTGCTCGGGTTCAATAAATCTCAAAACGAACTGAATTTCATTTCAGGTAAGAAAATAAGACATTTAGCAGGAGAATACGGTATGAAAGTGGAAGAGGTAGATGATACAAAGTATACTTCCAATGTTATTTTTGTGATTCGGAAAAACGCATAGAGAAAACAATAAGCGCAGATAAATTAGTTAGTATTCTAATCGACCCAAATTTGAAATGCAACAGTACGATGTAGTAATTATTGGAAGCGGTTTAGGCGGTTTGGCCTGCGGCACGATCCTGGCCAAAGAAGGGTATAACGTCTGCG
>CAMLLI010000836.1 GCA_946480685.1 uncultured Flammeovirgaceae bacterium
GGTGCCGATTGTAGAAGCAATGGCTGCCTTAGTGCTTGCTGATTTTCTATTGCGCGCCAAAACATCCAGACTTTAATATCCAATAAAGTTATTGGTCGCAACGTTCTGTCGTGTTGTTCATACATCACGCGCAAACTCTTTGTAAACAGAATCGTTGTGTAAGGCTCACGAACATTCGGAGCAAAATCTTTTTCAAGTATATTGCGCCAGCGTATGACTGTTAGCCTCTATGGCAAAGGTCTTTTTACCCAATTCGATAAGAACTTAATCTATGGCTGAAATTAAACCGGAGAAGAAGAGCAGACTCACCCTATATATAATCATTGCCCTTTTTATTGGTATTGCATTGGGGTTCGTACTGAACAAGACCTACGTGAGCAAAGAGAATGGACTGATACAGGTAGCCGATACAGAAATTGAAGCGCTGAACACTGAGATTAAAAAAACATCAGACAGCGTTGCGTATCAGGCATTGGAAAAAAACAAAAAGACAGTTGTTAAACAACGTAGCGAAGTGCTGGCTGCACGCGATAAAAAGATGGAGCCGTTCTCGCTGCTGGCAGATGTTTTCCTGCGACTCATTAAAATGATCGTAGCGCCACTTGTATTGTGTACGCTGATTGTAGGTGTTGCCAAGCTTGGTGATATTAACTCTGTAGGACGCATCGGTGGTAAAACGTTGCTATGGTTTCTCTGTGCTTCATTGCTAAGTCTTTTACTCGGGCTTGTACTGGTAAATATTTTCCAGCCGGGTATAGCTATGCACTTGCCGCTTCCGGAGAATAACGAAAGTGTTGTAGCACGTGTAGCATTTTCACTGAAGGATTTCCTATACCACATGTTCCCGAGTTCCATCATTGATGCGATGGCCAAGAATGAGATTCTGCAGATTGTAATTTTTGCATTGTTCTTTGGTGTAGCAACGGCTGCTATAGGCGAACAAGGTAAAATCGTGATCAAAGCGTTCGATGCTGCTGCGCATGTTATACTCAAGGTAACAGGTTATGTAATGAACTTTGCACCTGTAGCTGTGTTTGGCGCCATGACTGCCGTTGTAGCAAAACAGGGTTTAGGTATACTAAAAACATATTCGCTTTTTATAGGCGAGTTTTATATAGGTCTGGCGTTACTATGGTTCCTTCTCGGTCTTGCAGGTTTTGTAATTATAGGCAAACGCGTCATCAACTTAATCAAGCGTGTTAAAGAACCTGTGTTGCTCGCATTCAGTACGTCCAGCAGTGAAGCAGCTTTCCCGAAGACAATGGAAGAATTGCAGAAGTTTGGCTGCAAGGATAAGATCGTGAGTTTTGTTCTTCCGTTAGGGTATTCATTTAACCTGGATGGAAGCATGATGTATATGACATTTGCTTCGCTATTTATAGCACAGTCGTATAACATCAGTCTGGCGCTGGGTACACAACTCAGTATGTTGCTTGTATTGATGGTTACAAGTAAAGGAATTGCCGGAGTGCCGCGTGCATCGCTGGTTGTTATTGCCGGTACATTGGCGACTTTTAATATTCCGGAAGCGGGCCTTGCGTTACTGATTGGTATAGATCCGTTGCTTGACATGGGGCGCAGTGCCACCAACGTAATCGGTAACAGCATTGCTACGGCAGTGGTAAGCCGCTGGGAAAATTCACTGGAAAAAGAGGATCCTGACAGGGCTATTTAGGTTTTTGCCAACACTGTGCAGGATGAACTAAAATCATTTAATTTTGTTGGCATATATAAATCAGAAATCCATGCTACAGGCCGCTCCTAAAAATGTCCATATCTACCTGGAATCAAATCCAAACCCTAATTCATTGAAATTTGTGGTGAATGAAATGCTCGTGCCGGAAGCTATGAGCTTTGATTTTCCGGACGCAGAAAGCACCGGTATTTCACCGCTTGCCCAAGAGTTATTTTCGTTCCCATTCGTTGACCGTGTTTTCTTTGCGAGCAATTTTATTACTGTAACGAAGAAAGAAGATGTGGAGTGGCTCGAAATTCAGAGCACATTAAAAGAGCATATCAAAAAATATCTCGAAGCCGGTAAATTTATCATCGAAGTAAACGAAGAATCGTCAGCGTCCGCTGAAGAAGAAACCGAAACGATCAAAAAGATAAAAACCATTCTGGATGAATATATACGTCCTGCCGTTGAGCAGGATGGTGGCGCTATAACGTATCATTCATTTAATGATGGCATTGTAAAAGTAAGACTGCAAGGTTCATGCAGCGGTTGCCCGTCATCGATGGTAACCTTGAAAGCCGGTATCGAAAATCTTTTCACCCGCATGATGCCCGGTGAAGTAAAAGCTGTGGAGGCGTTGGGATAGTATATACCTGGCTCGATAATCAGCTATAGATATAGTATTAATAAAAGGTCGTCTGTTTTTAGACGACCTTTTTTATTAAGTGCTCATGTGATTTAGTTTTTCTCGAGTAACTGGTTTACAAACAACTCTGATGAAGGCATTGGCCAGACATAGTTAGGGTCGGTTGGATTAACGGCTGAGATGGTAGCTTTTCCCGGGATAGGAAGATTTAGTCTCATGCAATCAATCGAGCGAAGTCCTTCACCGAGAAACTCAGCTCTTCTTTCTTTCAGAATGGCAGTAATGAATTCACTGTGATCAGCAAAGGCGGCCGCATCGTAAGCTATGCCTTTAGAACGTGTTCGTACAGCATTAACAAGCGCCAATGCCCGGGTATCAACGGATTCAGTTGATCTTGTAATAGCCTCTGCAAGGTTCAGCAGAACCTCAGAGTAACGCATGATCGGAGAGCTGTCGGTATACGGTGAGGCAGAAGAAAACTTCGTCAGGTAATATGCACTATCAGTTATAACACCTGAAGAATTCTTGATATATACTTTTGTAGTTTGTTTTCGTCGATCAATACCCCATTTACCCACTTTAAGAT
>CAMLLI010000837.1 GCA_946480685.1 uncultured Flammeovirgaceae bacterium
CCACCACCGGTGCCAATCCAAAGTCTTCCTTTCGAATCCTGTGTGATCGCCCGTACCTTGTTTGAACTGATGCTGCGTGTATCCTGCGGGTTGTGCAGGTAGTTGGTAAAGTCATCGCCGGCACGGTTGTACAAACTCAATCCCCCGTCTTCTGTGCCCACCCAAAGCCTGCGCTCGTGGTCTTCGTAGATCGTTCGTATATAATTGTGACTAATGCTTCGGGAGTCCGCTGGATCGTTCCGGTATACCGTGATCTCGTAACCATCATAGCGGTTCAAACCATCACGTGTGCCAAACCACATAAAGCCTTTATGATCCTGCAGGATGCAGGTAACATTACTTTGAGACAGCCCGTCATTCCGGTTAATGTGTTTGAACCGATAATCCTGCCCCCATGCATATATAATAGAGGCAAGCTGAATGAGACAAAGTATACTCATCAGCTTGCTACCTATACCAGGGCAACACCGAACATGAATCGTGTTGATAGACCTGTCCAATACGACTGCAGCTTCTTTCAACTTACCTGAATCTGATTCTTATGAAGTAAATCAAATTAAGTAACTAAAGCTATATTCAATCGATTGAAAGGAGCTTACGGCATATCAATGGTTGTAACGGGTAATGTCTCACAAAAACATTTCATACAAACGGATCAGGTGAGTCTGGCAGCTTCCGGATCCCAGCTGATGATTTTCTTCTCGAAGTAACTCTTGTTGCTGGCCAGTGCAGGTCCGGCTGCGCGCATACCAAAGAGTGCATCTTCTTTTATAGTCTTGCCTTCGCGAATGCCTGCATAGAAATTCATGTGATGGTCGTAGTTGGCGCTATATCCCTGCGGAGCTTTGAACTCCAGATCCGATTCTACCATCACCGGCTTTCCGGGTTTGTAGGTTGCTTCGTACCACTTCTTATATTCCTTCTGTTGTGCTTCGGTAAATGTCTCAAAGGAGTCCCAACCACCGTACGTGGGTACATTGGACAATTTGTGTCGCTCCACTTTTACTCCGCCCCAACCGAGCGTGATAACACCATCCGTGCCGATGAAGCGGAGTCGCTCACCGTTCTCACTTCCATCAACAAAATTTACCCGCATCTGCAGGTTGAATGCCGGGTGCTGTTTGGTTTCCGGGTAGTCATATATACCCATGATCACATCGGGTACATCACGGCCATCTTTCCAATATCGTAAACCTCCGGAAGCAAAAATCCGGTTCGGACCTTTTGAACTGGTTACAGCATGCAGTGCCGAGAACAAGTGTACAAACAGATCGCCTGCTACACCGGTGCCATAGTCCTGGTAATTTCGCCAGCGGAAGAAACGTACCGGGTCGTACGGCATTTTGGGAGCGTCTCCTATAAAGCTGTCCCAATCTACCGTGTTGTTTTTGGCATCGGTCGGGATGGAGTATTGCCAGGCACCGTTGGAGCTGTGGCGATCCATATAGGTCTCAACCACCACGAGGTCGCCAATGATTTTGGACTCGAAGAGCTCCTGTGCTTTTTGTGTTACAATGGAACTCACGCGCTGGCTCCCGACCTGCAATACTTTTCCGGTTTTCTTTTGCGTGGCGATAACCTCTGCACCTTCTTCAAGTTTATGTACCATCGGCTTCTCGCAGTATACATGTTTGCCTTTGTTCATGGCTTCAATGGATATGCGGTCGTGCCAGTGATCGGATGTAGCTACGATGACAGCATCTATATCTTTACGATCGAGTATCTCTTTATAATTTTTTGTTACAAAAATGTCATTACCATACACCTCCTTCGCGCGGTCCAATCGGCCGGTATATAGGTCACAAACACCAACCAGTTTTACACCCGGTATCTGTACACTTGTCTCAGCATTACTAAAGCCCATGATACCCATGCCTATAACAGCGATATTTACCTGATCGTTGACAGTATATTTCTTATCGGGAACTTTCTGTTGCTGCAACGGTACAACTTTGGTGTTGGAAGCCTGAAGTAAAGAAGGTGCTGCACCGGTAATGATAGCAGTACCAAAAGCTTTCTTCAGAAAGCTTCTTCGTGATTTTCTTGATTCATTATACATAAGGTACTTCTGGTTGATTAGACTTAGGGAAGTTACGATATTTGAGAGCTTTCAAAAAGCATGGTAGATTTTAGGAGAATAGTGATTACGAGCGGAAAAATTTATTTGTGATGATGAACCTCAACTTTTTCAGAAACCGGAGCCTGGCCATTGACCTGGGTAATAACAATACATTGGTGCGCGATAAGAATAACCTGCTGGTGTCGCAGCCATCATACATTGTGTTTAACGTTGAAAACAATACGGTGAAAGCCGTAGGCGAGCAGGCCTATAATATGTTTGAAAAACACCACGATGAACTGAAACCAGTAAAGCCGTTGAAGGGTGGTGTGATTGCTGACTACGATTCTGCAAGTCGTATGATACACGAACTGGTTCGCCAGGTAAATGGTAAATCGTTCATGAGCGGATACGAATATATAATCTCCGGTATTCCGTTCTCTACTACTGAAGTTGAGCGCAGAGCACTTCGCGATGCATTAGGACAGTTCAATGCCAAGCATACTTATTTAATGTATGAACCGCTGGCCGCTGCCATGGGTATGGGACTCGACATACAGGAGCCGAATGGTAAAATGGTGATTGATATAGGAGGCGGTATAACGGAGATTGTGATCATTTCACTTTCCGGTGTTGCTGCATTTCAATCTGTGAAGATTGCCGGTGATACTTTCGACCAGGAAATACAGGATCACTTCCGCAGAAATTATAACATGGCGATTGGTCTGAAAACAGCAGAGCAAGTTAAGATCAAAGTAGGAGCAGTAGTGGATACGTTGGTTGATAAGCCGGAGCCGATGATCGTTCGCGGTAAAGACCTGATGGAAGGTATACCGGTAACACGTAAGATT
>CAMLLI010000838.1 GCA_946480685.1 uncultured Flammeovirgaceae bacterium
AAAAAATTGCCATTCACAACGGCTCGGTATATCCAAAGTCTAAATCGCTGAACCTGCTCATCGACCTGAAAACAGATGGTATACCTACGTTGCAGGCACTCGTAAGAAAACTGGACAAACATCCAACACTAACCAACTGTCAGTCACTAACCATTACGATCAGTGGTAATGTTCCTCCTGCTGAACAATGGAAATCCTTTCCGGAGTATATTCATTTTGACGGACGACCTTCTATACCCTACACTACCGATCAACTGAAACGCATCAGCATCATCAGCGAAGATTTTAAAAAATATACTACGTGGAATGGCAAAGGAACGCTGACAGCACCTGACCTGAAAAAAATTACCGATGTGGTTGACAACGTTCACAGTCTGGGAAAGCGCATTCGCTTCTGGGCCACACCAGACGCAGTAAATGCATGGATCACTTTGCAAAAGCTAAATGTTGACTATATCGGAACTGATCACGTTACTGCGCTTGCAACGTTCATTGAAAAAGAGCCACACGCTGTCTTCACCAATACAACACCACATGCTATCCATAAACCGGTTGTTGCCTCTGAAAGTGTGCAGGTAAAAAATGTTATTCTGCTCATCGGTGATGGTATGGGACTAACACAATTATACGCAGGCTATACGGCTAACCAGGGCAAGCTGAATTTATTTACCATTCCAACGATCGGCCTCTCGGTTACGGCTTCCGCTGATAGCTATATAACAGACTCTGCTGCAGGTGCGACAGCGATGGCTACAGGACAAAAAACAAGCAACCGTGCTATAGGTGTAGATGCTTCCGGAAAAATACTCACACCGATCACCGATATACTTCATCCGTATAAGTATAAGACAGCCGTTATATCGTGCGGTGACATTACGGATGCAACTCCCGCTGCATTCTATGGCCACGTTATTGATCGCGAGTTCAGCGAAAAAATTGCTGCCGATTTTTTGAACAGCCCGGTAGATATACTCATTGGTGGCGGAGTAACGCATTTTACTACACGAAAAGATGGTAGTAATCTGTTTCCTGCACTGAAGCAAAAAGGATATATAGTATCGAACGATCTGCAGTCCCTTGACAGCATTCGTGGCAGTAAATATATAGTACTCGACAACGATGCAGCCCGCTCGATGAAACAAGGTCGTGGTAATTTTCTATCGACATCGTTGCAAAAAGCGCTCCGCACGTTTACCGAAAATAAAAGTCAATTCTTTATCATGGCAGAAGGTGCGCAGATCGACTACGGAGGTCATGCCAACGACATGGAATATGTAGTGCGCGAAATGCTTGACTTTGACGAAGCCATTGGCAAAGCGATGGAGTTTGTGGATGCGCATCCCGAGACCTTACTGATCATTACAGCTGATCATGAAACCGGCGGACTTACTTTACTCGATGGCGATCTGAAAAAAGGATATGTTCATGGTAACTTCAGTACCAACGATCACACCGCAGTGATGGTGCCGGTGTTTGCTTATGGAAGTGGTGCAAAAGATTTTGCCGGTGTCTATCAGAACACGGCCATCTTTGACAAGATCATCAAGGCGCTTCGAATCAACCCGCAGTCTGCGACAAGTAAGCAGTAATCAGGAAGCATGCTGTCCTAATATCATCGATAAAAATTTCCAAAGTAGATAATGCCCGCGATAAGCTTAAGTATATCTACAGAGCTTCCCGTGGGCCACTATACCTGTATGTACATGGCATGTATTGATCAAATCGATAGTACGGTTATACTTCCGGGGTCTTTAACCGGTGTCTTTGCAGAACTTCCCCTGAACGTTTCATCTGCATGCAACTCGTAGGGAGATTTATACCCGAGTTGCCAGTAATCCAGATTTTGTATTGTAGTTTCTGCTATACCAGTTAGGGCTTCACGGGTAAGAAATGCCTGGTGCCCGGTGAGCAGTACGTTCTTCATGCTACGAAGTTTCAGAAAGTCTTCATCCGGTATAACTGCACTGCGATGGTCTTCAAAGAACAAGCCCTTCTCACGTTCATATACATCCAGGCAGGCCCCTCCTATTCTTTTATCTTCGAGGGCTTTAATAAGATCTTTTGTATGAATGATGGCGCCACGGGATGTATTGATAAGGATACTGTCGTTCTTCATCCATTCAAATTGTTTAGCCGACAGGAGGTAACGGGTCGATTCATTCAACGGACAATGCAGGGATACTATATCGCTTCTGCGCAACAATTCTTCGAGTGACACATATTGAATTCCGAGAGCAATGGCTTCCTGCTGCTGAACCGGGTCGCAAGCCAACACAGTAGCACCAAAGCCAATCATAATACGCGCGAATGCCATACCGATCTTGCCGGTGCCGATAACACCAACTGTCTTTCCATGGATATCGAACCCCGTGAGCGTGTCCAGTCTGAAATCCTGGAGCTTCATCAGCAGCTGTGCATCGAGTAGTTTCCGGTTCAGCATCATCAGTATAGCTACTGCGTGCTCAGCAATTGCATAGGGTGAATACTCAGGAACATGCGCCACGCGTATTCCCAATTGTGCCGCGTGGTATAAATCGATATGATCATAACCGGCTGAACGAAGCGCAATATAGCGGACACCTTGTACGTAGAGTTTGTCCAACACCGCGGCAGAACAATCATCGGCCGTAAATACAGCGATCACATCAAAGCCGGCAGCATAGTGTGCTGTGGCCAGAGTAAGTTTCTCTTGGGTAAAAACTAATTCGTGTCGTTTGCGTGCAGCTTGCTCCAAAAAGGGTTGGTCGTAAGCATGTGCGCTATATACAAATGTCTTCATGTGCGTGTTGGATAAAATTTAACAGACGCCTAAACATCGGCTAGTCCTACAACAAACTTATCATCATTACGCTCCATGAAGCATGAGCGGCCTCACACGGAAAAATGATTAATGTCAGTTTTTG
>CAMLLI010000839.1 GCA_946480685.1 uncultured Flammeovirgaceae bacterium
TGTTTGCCTTGCGGGCATAATCTTTCACTTTTTCTTCGACGTGGGGTTGATAATCACCTTCGGTTAATCTAATTTTAATTAAACCCTCAGTGTTGTTTTTCTTGTTCAGTGTTATTTCCAAAGCTCAAACGTTTGTTGTTTTTTCCAGATAAACCAAGAACCCTCAAAGCCCGGGGAGGACCGGACATCGAGGGTTCGACAGTGCGGATGGAGGGACTCGAACCCCCACGCCTTTCGGCACCAGATCCTAAGTCTGGCACGGCTACCAATTACGCCACATCCGGAATTGGAGGCGCAAATTTATAGAATATTCAGAAATAAAGAATAGTTTACGATTTTAATTCAAAAACTTCGGGAATTGTGGTCAAAAACCGCAAAATTCCGCTAAAAATATAGATACTCAAGATGGTAATCGATGCCGAGCAGGAGAAAAAAGAGATCATTAGTCGATATAGGAGATTACTACGCAAGGCAAAACCGATCTTAAAAGACGGTGATGCTAAACTGATAAAGAAAGCTTTTACGCTTTCGCTGGATGCGCACAAAGACATGCGCAGAAAATCTGGTGAACCATTTATTTTTCACCCACTGGCCGTAGCAGAAATATGCGTGGAGGAAATCGGTCTCGGTACAACTTCCATTATTTCTGCACTCATGCACGATGTAGTGGAGGATACTGACATCGAGCTCACCGACATCGAGCGGATGTTCGGAAAAAAAATAGCCCGCATTATTGACGGTCTTACTAAAATCCGTGGTGTCTTTGAATACGGAACGTCCCAGCAAGCCGAGAACTTCCGTAAAATGTTGTTCACTCTATCGGAAGATGTGCGCGTTATTCTGATCAAACTTGCTGATCGTCTGCATAATATGCGCACGCTCGACAGCATGCCGCGCAATAAACAGCTTAAGGTCGCCAACGAAACTATATATCTCTATGCACCGCTGGCGCACCGTCTGGGCCTTAACGCGATTAAAACAGAGCTCGAAGATTTATACCTGCGCTTTACCGACAGACCTATATATAGCTCTATCGCGCAAAAGATCGATGCTACCAAAGCTGCCCGTAATAAATTCATTAAACAGTTTATGATTCCTATTAAAGAGGAACTGGATAAGCTGGGAATTGAGTATGAAATTAAAGGCAGACCAAAATCGATTCACTCTATCTGGAATAAAATGCGCAAACAAAACATTCCCTTCGAAGAAGTGTTTGATCTTTTTGCCATTCGTATCATCTTGGATACAACCATGGAGCATGAAAAGGCGCTTTGCTGGCAGGTATATTCCATTGTAACAGATTATTATACTCCCAATCCCGATCGTCTTCGCGACTGGATCAGTACGCCAAAGTCAAATGGCTATGAGTCACTGCACACAACCGTAATGGCCAAGAATGGTCAATGGGTTGAAGTTCAAATCCGAAGCAAGCGTATGGATGAAATCGCCGAGAAAGGTTATGCTGCACACTGGAAATATAAAGACACGAACACTACAGCAGAATCGAATCTTGAAAAATGGCTGGCCCGTGTACGCGACTTGCTCGAACAGAATAATCACTCGGCACTTGATTTCGTAGACGACTTCCGCGGAAATCTTTTCAGTGAAGAAGTATTTGTATTTACCCCGAAAGGAGAATTAAAAACATTGCCTTACGGTGCTACGGCACTTGATTTTGCTTTTGAGATTCACACGCAAGTGGGTTCTAAATGTATAGGTGCCAAAGTCAATAATAAGCTCGTTCCTATAAATTATGTGTTGAAGAATGGTGATCAGATCGAGATTCTCACATCAGCCAAACAAAAACCTCACGAAGACTGGCTACGCTTTGTAGTAAGCTCCAAAGCGAAGTCAAGAATAAAGGACGAGTTAAAAGAAGACAAGAAAAAATCTGCTGAGGAAGGAAAAGAAATTTTACTTCGAAAACTCAGACAATTAAAAGAAGAGCCAACGCAGCAATTACTCGAACAAATGCGCGAGCATTTTAAAGTGCAGGCCAATTTTGAATTATACTATCGTGTTGGTCGTGGTTTCATTACAGCGGCCGACCTGAAGAAATTTGTTGAGAATAAACCAACATCACCATTAAAGAATCGTCCGAATGCTCCGGCAGATGCAAAAGCTATCGAGCAGGAAATCACCAAGATAAAAGGACGCTATGAGGATATTCTCCTGGTAGGTGAGGACATGGATGTTGTTGATTACAAGCTTGCCAAATGTTGTACACCTATACCCGGTGACGATGTGTTTGGCTTTGTTACAGTGAGTGAAGGAATAAAAATTCACCGTACCAATTGTCCCAACGCACCGGAATTACTCTCGCACCATGGCAATCGTGTGGTAAAAGCTAAGTGGACTTCTCAACATGAAGTTGCTTTCCTTACGGGATTAAAAATCAGGGGAACCGATCGCGTAGGACTCATCAATGATGTTTCAAAAATAATTTCAGAAGAATTGAAAGTGAACATGAGTTCCATGTCTATTCATACCGATTCAGGAATTTTTGAAGGTGAGATTATGCTATATGTTAATGACACCCGTCATTTAGAACAATTGATCGAAAAGCTGCGCAGCGTGGAAGGCGTTGTAAAAGTGAGCCGTTTCGACTCAAAAGAGTGATTATCAAGAAGTAGTGCAAATCTTACAAACCTGATTATCTTTGCCCGTTAATTCATGGCACTCAATCCGAAATTATACGAAGAAGTAAAAAAGATTTTCACAGCATACCTCGAAAACAAGGAGCTGCGAAAAACTCCGGAACGCTACGCGATCCTGGAAGAGATTTATTCACGCGATGGTCATTTTGATGTAGAGTCGCTCTATATCAGTATGAAAAATAAACATTACCGGGTGAGTCGTGCTACTGTATATAATACGTTGGATCTTCTCGTAGAGTGCGA
>CAMLLI010000840.1 GCA_946480685.1 uncultured Flammeovirgaceae bacterium
GACGGTGCATGTGGCTGGTGTCTATAAAGATATACCTTCACAATCAGAATTCCATAATATACATTTTATAGCACCGTGGCAGCTGCTCTATAATGAATCGGGATGGATAAAAAATATGTACGACCCGTGGCGACCAAATGCGTTTAGCCTGTACGTTGGATTGGCACCAAATCGTAGTTTTGAAGCCGTGTCTGCCACGATTAAAGATGCCAAACTAAAAAACGTGAATACCGAGCTTGCCAAAAAGAAACCAGCACTCTTTATACACCCGATGCACCGGTGGCATCTTTACTCCCGCTTTAAAGATGGGTTCCAGGCTGGCGGACTAATTACATACGTGTGGCTCTTCGCGATTATAGGAGTGTTTGTTGTGTTGATGGCATGTATGAATTTTATGAACCTGAGCACGGCACGTTCCGAGAAGCGCGCGAAGGAAGTTGGCATTCGTAAAGCGATTGGCTCTTATCGCAGTCAGTTGATACAGCAGTTCTTTAGCGAATCGCTGGTAACCGTACTGCTGTCATTTACCCTGGCGCTGTTGCTGGTGCAACTCAGTTTGCCAGCCTTTAACCTCGTGGCCGGCAAGCAGGCACAACTACCCTGGGGCGATGTAACGTTATGGCTATACGCCATCGGCCTGTGTGTGGTGATTGGCCTGCTGGCGGGCAGTTACCCTGCGCTATATCTGTCGTCCATTACACCGCGTAAAGCATTGAAGGGTGGCTATCGTGCAAGCAAAGGATCCGCGTGGTCGCGAAAGGTAATGGTAGTGGTGCAGTTTACAGTGTCAGTAACGATGATCATTGGAACGGCTGTTGTGTTCAAGCAAATACAGCATGCAAAGAACAGACCGATCGGGTATGAAACCGATGGACTGGTAGCGGTGCAGGCGAATTCAAATGAACTGCATAAACATATCGATGCTGTACGAAATGAGTTACAGCAGACACGTGTTGTTGTAGATGTAGCAGAGGCTGGTTCGCCAACAACAGAATCATGGTCGTCAACCAGTGCAATAAAATGGGATGGAAAAGATCCTGACCTCTCTGTAGATTTTTCTAACGTAGGTGTTTCTGCGAACTATGGTAAAACGATTGGATGGGAAATAGCACAAGGCCGTGACTTCAACCAAGATATACTCAGCGACTCCAATGCGTTTATTGTTAACGAGACTGCTGCAAACTATATGGGATTTGCCACGCCCGTAGGGGAGACTGTGTATTGGTATGACCATCCGATTAAAATTGTAGGGGTGATAAAAGATATAGTGTCCAATTCACCATTTGAACCTGTGAAGCCTACATTCTACTTTATTGATCCGAATGCCGGTGGTTTTGTGTTGTTCCGCATTAATCCGGAGCAAGCCGCACAGGAAGCATTGAGTGTCATAGAACGCGTATATAAAAAGTATAATCCAGAGAAACCCTTTACATACCGGTTTGTTGATGAAGCCTATGCGCAGAAGTTTGGTAACGAAGAACGTATGGGTAAGCTGGCCGGTATATTTACTTCACTCGCTATCTTTATAAGTTGACTCGGTATATTTGGATTGTCATCCTTTATCGCAGAGCAACGCACGAAGGAGATCGGCATTCGCAAGGTACACGGTGCCAGTGTATTCCAGGTGTGGCGAATGGTTTCCTCTGATTTTGTTGTGCTGGTAGTGGTGGCATGTTGCATTGCCATGCCAGTTGCATATTTGCTAGCATCGCAGTGGGTAACGCGCTATACCTATCACACCAGTGTATCGTGGTTCATACCGGTGTTTGCTGCCTTAACCATACTCGTTATTACGCTGATCACTGTAAGCTGGCATACCATACAGGCTGCCAAGACAAACCCGGTTAAAAGTTTACGAACGGAATGATCGGATAAGTTTGATTTAGGACAAGTATATTTTAAAGGCGTGTAATGAATTGCCGTTCACAGAACCCGATAAAGGCTAAACCATTTTCTTTTCTCTCTTCTCATAGAAATTGTTTATAATGGACTCCGGAAGAAATTGGAGTACCAGATCAGTTTGTGATGGCTATCGAGCGAAGAAAATTATTTATTCATTACTTGCCGGTTTACGGATGTATATCTACCGGGTTGATTTACGCTACAATTGGTGTAATTGCCCTTCTCTCATTCTTTAAAGTAAGAGATGGTGGTGCCGATGAAGGCAGTATGCTTGCGCTGATCAACGATTATGTTATAGGTAAAATCTTTATCGGGATAGTCCTTACCGGTACACTCTGTTATATCATCTGGAGGTTTTACGAAGCCGTTACAGATCCGTATGAATATGGACATAGTGCATCCGGTATAGCCAAGCGCATCGGCATTTGTCTCAGCACCATTGCGGATGTGATGATTGTTAATACGGCTATACGCGTGTTACTCGGCACCGCTCATATTGCTATAGACGGTCAGCCTCGCGAAGAGCAGGAAAAGATTGCCGCATTGTTGAGTGAGTCGTGGGGAAATGAAGTCGTTATCGCGATAGGCTTGCTGGTTATTTTGACTGCCGTTATGCAGTTAATATATGGCATTACCAAAGGATACAAAGAGCGCATTGATATAGATCACTTCAGTCGCGGTGTACAAGTAACTACGCATAGTTTGGCTTGGATCGGATATATAGCACGCGGTATAATTCTGGGTATAATCGGTTTCTTCCTTGTAAAAGCGGGATTTACAGCCAACGCAAAAGTTGTAGTAAACACTGACAAAGCCTTTGATTTTATCGGCGATCATATAGGACACCTGTATTTTATCCTGGTAGCCATCGGCACCATCTGCTATGGATTTTTTATGTTTATACTGGGGGTTGCTTATGATACGGATAAGGATTGAGATTTAATGACATAGGTAGGAGACGTATGCACTATAGCGATAATTTTTGCTTCTAA
>CAMLLI010000841.1 GCA_946480685.1 uncultured Flammeovirgaceae bacterium
CCAGTGAGAGTGATAAAACACTCACACGTAAAATAAAAAATGGCGCAGCGTTTCTGGATATACTCGTGCATGATCATATTATACTCTCCAGCGAAAGCTACTTTTCATTTGCTGATGAGGGACTGTTATAGTTCCTCATCTTTTTAACGAATAAGTGAGCCGTTGTATACAGTCCTTCATTCTTTCAGTGTCATCGTATAACATGCTGATTGATTCCCACGCCAATGGCTCCTCAAATCAGACGCTTGTGTGCGCTATACATTTTCACTTCCAAATTCAATCCTGTTTAGTGAGCGTACTATGGCCTCACTTTACGGGTTTACAAGCACCCTCCTTTTTTTCAACACTACTTGAAAAAAGCTATTCCGTTATAATCGTTATTCCAGCACGCGCTGCTTTATACGCTAGCTTTTCTTTTAAGCCTCCATAACTCCAGTTCCGGAAGATGAAAGCATTTTGCTTAGCATATTCTTCCTTCTGTTGCTGGTTGACCAGGATCAACGTTGCTGCCCGATTTGCCACACACAGGTCAATCACTTTCTTGCTATAGGTATGTAAGCGCGTACGAACAAACTCCTTCTCTATATCTTTATACTTAATCACACCTTGAAACTTCTTTTTCTTGCCCTTACCACCACGTGTATACGAAGCAGCTGTCTGTGCCCGTTGACGTGCAGACTGTATAGCCATACGCCTGTATAGAAATTCTTCTTTATTACCGATCGTGTAGGTGGCTTTTCCAATCGTGACAATCACCGGATAGTCCAGCGATAGTGTTGCTTCAGCAATAACCTCATCTGAGAGCACATGATTTTTACAAGGCACTTCGAAGGTCGCGAGCAAGTATATCTTTCCATTTTGCAGTTGTAACGAGCTGCTACAAAATTTCACAATGCCGTCAAGCCATTGCCGCATGAGCCTGCGCTTATCAACCTTATCCTTTCCAAGGTAGGTTCGAAATGGAATCGAGAATAGTTGGAAACCATATTCATCCCGGTCCGCTATATGCGATAGCCGGCGAACGTTTTCGGCTAGAAAAGGTATTGGTATATCTTGCCCGAAATTGGAAAGGGATTTCTCACCGCGCTGATACGCCGTTTCTGTTTTCGTATAGGTACTAACCAGTGTATGATTCAACGCGTTCAGAATATGCATGGGAATCAGCCCCTTGAATTGACTCGCTAGCATGCGATAGGTACTATTCATTCGTGAGGTCACAAGCATCCCTTGCGGATCGCTCATCCAGTCCGCAAGCTTCAATTGTATATCCTCCCGAAGATAAACCATGTCTTTTAGCTGATGCTGCACAAACAAATGTGTCGAAATATAGTTTGCACTTCGCCAGCAGATCGATTGCCACCGGTAGAGGGTTGTATAGGTAGCTTTGATGAAGTCCTTATCTTCACTATCGATCAATACCTGAATCTTTCGTGTGATGGTTGTCGTGCTTCTCATATCATCCAATGGTTAAACTGTTTGCAACGTTCGATGGGCCACTACATATTGCTGCTGCACATACGGCTGCGACAGCTTCAGAAGTTCTGCTATTTGTAAGAAGCTATATCGCATGGTATACCGCATGGAATAGATATCGCGTTGCTCGCGCGTAAGCTGACCTGAATTCAGCGGTATATCTTTACGACAAACAGTCCTTTCAGGTCCGGGAGTAGACTGTGTTAGCAGGGATCGCAGATAATTACAAGCATTCTGAATTTCATCATTTATATCGCGTACAGGTAATTTTAGTCGCAAAGAGATTTCTTTAACTGATAATCCTTCTACTAACTGTAGCTCGAGTAAGTTTCGCTGCTGTCGATTGGGTAATAACGGAATGACTCGAAGCAGCTCATTTATATATATATATATACTTTGACTACTGCTTTCTTCTGGCTCGGAGAGCGTTTCAAGAAGATGTATATTTTCAAGCCAGTCTAGTCGGACGAGACTTCGATAGAATCGCGACTTGGAGTTTCTATAGTAGTGCATGCACTCCCATCGCACAGTAAGTTTTAGAAAACGCCGGGTATGATCAAGATTTGTTAGGCGCTCGCGGAAGGTCCAGGCTTTAAGAAATGCTTCCTGAACGATGGAATTGACGATGAACTCATCGCGAACAAGCCTTAGCCCATACCTGCAAATTGAATTCGATGATTCTTATACTTCTCCAATATCTCAAGCGCAATTGGTAGTAAGGGAATGCGGGAAGCACTATCCGTCTTTTGCCTCGTTGTCGAGATCCATTTGTCACCATCAATCCCGATTATGATTTCAGACCGTTTCAACTTCTCGATATCTGCGTATGCTAGACCAGTATAACAACTGAAAATAAATATGTCACGAACAATGTTGAGTCGCTCACTTGGGAAATCTTTGGCTAAAACCATAGCAATCTCTTCTTCTGTTAAAAATTCACGGATCACTTCTTTCTTTTGCATTCTATAGCCAAAGAACGGATCACGTTGTAGCCAGCCATTTTTAACACAGATGTTTACGATCTTTTTTACATTGGATATATACTTAAGAGAAGTATTGTGACAGCACTTTCTTTTTGTTTTTAAGTAGAATTCCATTTCAGTCACAAATTCGTAATTGAGCTTGGCGATGTCGATATCATCAAGACCATACTTCCACTTGATAAAATCTTTGGTGTGAGATCGTGCTGTTTCATAACGCTCCATCGTACCGGCAGCAAAGTCTATATCCACTAACTCTTGCATTTGCTTATTGTGATTATCAAACACCTCCAGCAACATTTTTGTATTGCGATTTCTGCCAGTGATAATTTCCCTAAGCGTCTCGGTCGAAACCAGCTCGCCCTGATCAACTAGTTTGCGTTGTGCCTCGTAGACTTTCGTCTGCAGAGTGTCGAGATAAGTATTTAATTCTCT
>CAMLLI010000842.1 GCA_946480685.1 uncultured Flammeovirgaceae bacterium
AGCAGACTAACAATAACAACTGTAACAATGACAATGATAAATATACTTTGCTTCTTCATGGAGTGGGAGAGTTCTTTGTAAGGGTTAGGCGTTGCCGGTTGTCGTACGCGAGTATCGAGTCGCGATGCGCTTTATACATATTCAGAAATACAGGTATACCGGTGTCGGCTACTATACCAGGGCCGTTAGATAGCAGGCAAATGGCAATGTGATCTTTCATGGTTACCGCTACTTCGCTTCGATAACCGTTTACATAGCCACCATGGTATACCAATGTATCGTCAGGGTAATATAGTATACGCCAGCCGAGGCCATAGTATGAACCGCTTACGTGGTTTGTACGTCCGTAGTTTCTGTTTTTAGAGGGAGCTTTAATTTGTGGTGTGAATAACTGATTGAGTGTTTCTTTGGTGATCACGTCTTCGCGGTTTCCGAGTAGAGCAATCATCCAGTTCGCCATGTCTGTTATACTGGCGTTTACACCACCGGCAGGTGCTACATTATAGTATGTATTGTTGATGGAAGCTTCTCTCCACTGGCCGCGTCTCATCAGGTGCGGGCGTGCAATGTTTTCGTTCGTTATAAGACTGGTATAGTCCATGGATGCAGTAGCCATATTCAACGGAGTGAATACACGCTCTTTCATTAGCGCATCGTATGTTTTGTGTGTGGCTGCGTTGATCACTTCACCAATTACACTATATGCCACATTCTGGTAACTATACTGTGTGCCGGGAGCATTGGGAACAGTCACATCTTTCAATTTATCGAGAAGTGATGGCAGGTCGATGCCTTCTTCAACCAGGTTGGTATAGGTGTGATACGGTAATCCTGTTGTATGAGACAGTACATGTCGCAGCGTAAGAAGCCTGGTATACTCGGGTGATTTGAGTGCAAAGGAAGGTACATATTTAATTACCGGATCGTCCCATCTTAAAGTGCTATCCGCTACTAATGTTCCGGTAAGAAACGCTGCAAAACATTTTGATACGGATGCTATACGGAAAACAGTGTTTACATCTATAGAATCTGTTTTGCCAGCAGACTTTACACCAAAGCCCTTTATATAGATGATCGATGAATCTTTAACAACAGCAATAGCAGCTCCGGGTATACCCGATACATGCAGAAGTGTTTCGATCTCCCGCTCGTAATCGCTCATGAAACTTGCAAACACCGGGTTGACGTATGGCTTTACCGTTGGCGGAGCTGGCGCGGGTGCCGGCTCACGTGTTTCTTCATTCTCTTTCCACACTTGTGCCAACAGCAAGGGCAAAGTAATGATCAGTAATACGATGAGGAGAGAGCGTTTCTTTTTCATCTTAACAGGTTCAAACTTAGAAACAAGTAAGGAAACGTAAAAACTATGCCCTCACTTACTACTCCGAAGTAAACTCCACGGACTAAGTTATTCAATGTTAAAAACGAAAAATTATTGTGAGCAGATCGATCAAAGCAATCCTTCATCAGCAAAGCTGAAGTATCGGTTCTCAGCAATGATCAGGTGATCAAGGATTTGGATGTCGAGCAGCCGGGCGCCTTCTTTTAATTTTCTCGTCAGGTCAAGATCGGCAACACTGGCATCGAGATTTCCGGAAGGATGATTGTGTGCCAGTATAATGCCGCAGGCTAACTCATCGAGGGCAAGTTTGAAAATGATCTTTGGATCGGCCACTGTACCCGCCACACCACCTAAACTTATCTTCTGTTTTTTTATAACGCGATTGCCGCGGTTGAGTAAAATGGTCCAGAATTCTTCGTGTGGTATATCGGTGAGATCAGACTTTAGCACATCGAACGCATGCTGTGAAGACGTGATAGTCGGTTTATCGGCATCATTGCTCTTTCGTCTTCGGCCAAGTTCGAGTGCTGCAATGATGGTGATTGCTTTAGCTTCACCTACACCTTTTATCTTCACAAGATCCTTCACGGTAAGCTGTGCAAGCCTGTTGATGTTGTTATCAGCGCAAAGTAAAATTCGCTTGGCAAGATCAACGGCACTCATCGTTGCTGTGCCGGTGCCAAGAAGAATTGCAATAAGTTCTGCATCAGAAAGTGATGCTCTGCCTTTAAGAATTAATTTTTCACGAGGACGGTCTTCGGGCGACCAGCTCTTGATACCAAGAGTTTTCTCTTCCAGAATTTGCATACTATACAACGGTTTAGCACAAAGCTATAAAAATGTTTGAACCTTGAAATAACCTCTCCAGCGAGAAGCCACATTTTAACCTATAGTATTGTGCTTCAGGTACAAAAAGTAAAACCCCGCTTAGTGAAGCGGGGTCTCTATAGTATAGACCGTTAAGAACGTGAGTTCTTAAGCGAGTTTGTTAACTAACTTGGTAAGCTTCGACTTCTGGTTCGCAGCTTTTTTCCAATGAATGATATTCTTTTTAGCAAGTTTATCGATCATGGAAGAAACTTCTTTCAAAAGACCTAGAGCTTCAGTCTTTGCAGTTGCAGACTTCAGTCTTTTGATAAATGAACGCGTAGTCTTGTGCTGGTAGCGGTTTCTTACACGCTTAATTTCATTCGCACGGATTCTTTTTTCTGCTGACTTATGGTTTGCCATAGTTCGTTTTCAAATAAGGACTGCAAAGGTAAGGGCTTTTGCCGGATTTGCAATGCCTGCGCTCAATCAATTCTTCAGTTTCGCCAGGTAAAGCAGGTTCGTATTGGGGTCAAGCTCGATTTTGGCTGGTTTTCGGCCGATTTTAATGTTGAATTTATTTGATTTTTTATCGAGACGAACAGTCTCAACGTGAAGTAAAGTCTGGGTCGCATCATAAAATCCTAATTCCAGCGGTACATTGAAAACATCTCCGGGCTGTGTTTGATCTACTGTAACTTCTAAAGACTGACTTTTTGAATCGTACGTCCAGC
>CAMLLI010000843.1 GCA_946480685.1 uncultured Flammeovirgaceae bacterium
TACCATTCGTTAGTCTTTTATCACTTTTCTGATTATTAAGGCTTTTTGACTTTTTACTTTCAGTATATATAGGCCCGTAGGCAGTGTTGCAATTTTCAGGGTGTGGGTGACGCCATCGAACTTTTCGGTCACAATACTTTTGCCGGAGCTATCCTGGAGGTCGGCTGTCTTTTCTCCTTCTTTATAGGACAATGGTAATACTATCGTGATCTCTCCTGTGGTGGGATTGGGATGAACTTGTACTGCTTTTTGTTCTTCGGTTTCTTCCGGCAGTATAACGGCTTCGCGTGCTGCTGCTGTTATATTGGTAAAACTCCATTGCTGGTTGTTGCCTCCGTGGTAAGTCCATTGCTGAATGTTGGCACCATCGGCTATAGAGTTGCCCGCGACATCTACAGCTTTGCCGCTGTGTACAGGAGTTATGCGATAGTAGCCACCACTGGTTGGTGTGATGGTAAATTTCTGGTTGTTAGCACCGGTATATTGCCATATATGTATATTGGCGCCATCGGCTGTTGAAACTCCGCTTACATCGAGATTCTTGCCACTGCTGACACCCACCAAGGTATATTGGTTATTGCCTATATTGGTTACGATCCATTGCTGGCAGGCGCAGGAATTGGAAGGCCATTGTCTCACATTCGATCCGTTCGCTGTACCGTTGTTTGCTACTTCCATTACTTTACCACTGTGGCGTGCGGTAACTTTATATATACCATTGGCGGGGCCGGTTGTAGCGTTGGTTATCGTTACGTTATCGAAATGCGTTGTATTTACATTCGCGTTGTTAGATGATACCGCGAGTCCAACCAAATATGTACCCGCCATCGCTATCGTGCTTGACCCTACTGTAAACCAGGTAACGCCATCTGATGACTCGTATGCTGTAAATGTATTGCCGGATCGTTGCAGTCGAAACCATGCTGGTACCCAGGTATAATCGTTACCGCGAATCCACGTCATGTTACCGGCATCGGTAGTGCGTGAACCGAACTCGGCTCTTCGTGTACCGACATCGCCCAACTTCATAATCACAGTCTTGGCATCTGCGTTTAGCGACTCGCGAATCATAACACCTACCTTCTGCGCACCACCACCTCCGTTCCAGTTTATACTGGAGAGTCGTGCGGTAATGATAGCATCGCCGGATGCATTGGTATAGGTATACATGAGTCCATCAGATGCACCCCCTATACCGGTGCCCGACCCACTTACTACAAATGTACCACCGCTTACATTGGCAAAACCGGCAGCGGCTCCGTTTACCGTTCCTATACTGGCGTTGTCCCATCCTGCGGGTAGGCTTCCCGTTGTTATAGGTGTAGCACTCGCTTGTGCAGAATTAGCACTGGTACCGGCCTGGTTTCGCGCAGCTACTACATAATAGTAAATTGTTCCGTTGGTTACGGAAGCATCGGTATGTTCGCATCGTGTATTGTCAGTCCACGTGGCTATACTGGTATAGGGGCCGCCACTTGCCGTAGCGCGCAACACATCGTAACCGTTGGCTGTATCTCCGCTTCTGTTCCATTTGAGAAATACGCGTCCTACACCCGGTGTTGCTATAAGTCCTGTAGGTACTGGCGGAATTGGTGATGGCGGATATACCGAAGCTGTGCGCGTGAAGGTTAATGTACCATAGCCAAAATGATCGGCGCTGCCATGTTCCGGTCTCATCAACTGCGCCATCGCTTGTGTATTGGGTGCACTGAGTCCTTTACGAACAACGTAGTGATTATAGATCATCTCCCACAACGGCCGATCGTCCAATCGACCTCTGCCATTAATAGAAGCCCATCGCTGGTTTGCATTCTGGCAATTGTTATAGGCTGTATACGGAACCGACTTCCATAAATTATACTGTGCAACGTACTCGGCACCTGCCAGCAGTCGGTTATTGGAATAGCCATAGAGATCAAGTCCCTGGTTCCACGCTACTTCACACGCTGCACCGAGTAGTCCTACGCCAAGCTGTGCATGTTCCTGATCGCGGCCACTCTCCTGCCATTGTCCTAAATTACCCGGATGTATAGTATATACGGCATTCATAATGCTGCCCATACCGGCACCGCTTTGATAATACGCAACACCTTCATCAAACTTCGCGCGATCATCACACAATACACCGATAGCCATTATAGCTCCTATATTACATGCATCCCAGTTTGCCCAGTAATTGGAAATACATGCACCGTTATGATTGGTCAGAAAGTTATTACATACAGGGTATAGATAGTTCAGCATCATACTTTTGAAGCGATCAAAGTCTGCTGCAGCCCAACGGCTCGGGCTATATATCCGCAGTATCTCGCCAACCAGTGCAAATTCAAATATAGGTATACCACTCAGTCCGGGTATATCTGTACCCGTAGGCACCTGGTTAACCGTGGCAGACCATGCATTGCAGATGCGTATAGCACAATCGATATGCTCGGTGCTGTTCGCTATATATCCGCGGATAGCGTTGAGGTATGCAGCGTGTGCATCGCGCGAAGCACGCTGACGACTCGAACCCAGGTTGGCCAACGGTGCAGCATTATAGGTGCTTTGCGCCATTGGATCTTCGAGGAGTTTATTCCAGCCTGCCAGCCAAGGCTGTGCTCCGGCTGCCACCTGGTTCTTCATGCGGTCAAGGTCTGCCTGTGTATGCAAACCTCCGGGATGAACAAAAGCCTGTGCACTCACAAGCTCAATAGCCGCTAACGAGACAAACATCAGCAATAAAATTGCTTTCACTTTCTTCAGACTCCATCTGAGTCTGAAAGGATTTAAGTAATTGATTGATCTCATAAAATAGGGATTTGTTATAAGATCAATTTGCCAATAGTACGGGTATCAGAATGTGAATTAAGACTCAAAAACGATAAACCATGAGCCAATA
>CAMLLI010000844.1 GCA_946480685.1 uncultured Flammeovirgaceae bacterium
ATAACGGAGCAGCTTGCCAACATTGGTGTCGATCTTCAATATCCTGGTAAGTTTGACAAGCCGACTTTGTTTATACGAGGACGAAGATCCAGCTACGTTCGTGACACGGATCTGGACAGAATTAAGGAAGTATTTCCGCAGGCCTCACTTGATACTATGGAAACAGGTCACTGGGTGCAAGCGGAAAAACCACAGGAATTTGTAGACCTTGTTATGAATTGGCTTTCGTAGATATATAGTATATAGTTACCACCATCGCGTATGCGGTATCTGCCTTTTCTTTCGGGTATATATACAACAGCACCGGGTTTGGTTTCCATTACCCGTGCAGAAGGGTATGATGCGTTGGTCTTTCAGATTGATGAATCGTATTCGCTATATCTTGAGAACAAGAAAGCTTGCCGGGAGGAAGACATTCATAAATACTATTGCGAGGAGAGGATGCAGCCCGAGACGATGAGCTCAGTGAACGAATACCTGGTAAAGCAACTTGCGCAAGAGCATCCACAGCAGTTCGAAGTAAATTATACCGAACGTCAATTTACCAACGCAACAACGGGTGAAGTATTTTGTTGGAATGAAGACTGGCTTAGCATCCGCGGTAATTGTTATGAGTCGTTATTTGATGCCTTGTGTAGTCAGGTGCAGGAAGATATAGCCGTTGTTCAATTAACTAACGATGAAGACTGGATAGCCGCTATACATTTATGTTCTCCGAATCACTGGGCTCCGGGTGAAAAAATCGGCAGGCCTTTTTCCGCAGCACATGCACCGGTGCCCGGCATGGAAAAAACACTGCAGCATTATCGTAAGATGCTCGAATCCGTTATACACGCCAGCACTCCGTTCACAAGATTTGCCTGGGGAATTGCCACCGATACCCGGCTCAACCATCACCCGATATCTCCACCAGATAAAGATGATAGTCACTGGCAAGGACGCGCGCATCATAAAAACAACGGTTGGTATATACGCACTGAACGACAGAACCTGGTTGGGCTGGCCGAAACCAATGCATTTCTGTTTACCATTCGCACGTATTTTTATCGCGTTGATGAACTGGATCAACAGGAGAAGAGGTTGCTTTCAAAGGCATTGCAAAGTATGTCTCCGGCAGTACTTGAGTATAAAGGACTGACTGGTTCCATCAGCCTGCTGGAAGAATATCTGAAAATGTAAATAGTTTTGGAAAGCTATAGCGCTGATGACTATAAAATATAGCCTATATATCCAGGTAGCGGAGCAGCATGTCAATACGATCTTTCTCGCCGACAACAGGTTTTGTATCCTGATAACGGCCGATTACTTTGTAACCAAAACGCTCGAGCGTTGCTACAACACGGGAAAGATCCTGCTGATTGATTTTTAAGGTAAGGCGAATCTTACCCGGATCAAGCGGATCTTCTTTCAAAATACTGCTTAATATTTTGGCGTGGTTCTCTTCGATCAGGCGGCTTATCTCGGCAAGGGAGTAATCGATGTGATTCATCGATAACACAAGTATACCACCTGGCATTTGCACCGCGGCTGTCTGTGCAAAAGAAGTAAGCGTGTCCTGAACGGTAATAACACCAAAGTATGTAGTGTCTTCATTCAGCACAGCTACCATCTGCAATTTATGTTCGGCAGCTACTTTCAGAATATCGTAGAAGTGTGTATCAAGCTGAACGAAGCATTGCTGACCTGTGAGGTTAAAGTCACGCACATTCTTCTCGATGTCGTTGGTTTCTAAGATGATCTCTTCCGAGATGAAGCCAAGCAGTTTGCCCTCGTCTACAACAGGCAGGTAATTGCAGCGAAATTCTTCCATCCACACGATAGCCTTGTGAGCATCGTCCGATCCCTTCAGAGGTGGAATCATGTGGTTTATCAAATCTTCTGCGATCACGCTGTTTATTTTTTTATATAACGTTAATGAAGTAAAAAGTCTTCAACGAACTCGTTGAATTTTTCCGGATGTTCCATCATCGGTGCATGGCAACATCTATCTATAAATTTCAACGTAGAGTTTGGTATCAGTCTGTTAAATTCATGAGCCACCATCGGTGGCGTTATGGTATCATTCAAACCCCATACCAACAATGTAGGAGCTGTTATGTTTGGAATTTCCTCTGCCATATTATGGCGTTGTGCCGACTTTGCAATGGCCACAATGCGCATACATTTGGGAATACTTTTCGTAATATCAAAAACTTCGTCTACCAGATCTTTCGATGCTACAGCCGGGTCGTAAAAAGTATAAGAAACGCGTTCCTTAATGTACTCATAGTTTCCGCGTTTGGGATAAGAACCTCCCATAGAATCTTCAAACAAACCAGAGCTTCCGGTCAGGATCAGTTTTTTTACCTTGTCCCCATTTTTCAAAGTATAGATCAACGCTATGTGGCCGCCAAGACTATTTCCCATCAGAATCATATCCTTCAGGTTCTGAAACGCCACAAAGTCCTCCAAAAATTTACGCAGCCCATCGAGTCCGGCTTCTTTTATCGGCATCTCATAGATTGGCAGCATCGGAATTACCACTCTGAAATTTTTAGAGAAACGGTTTACAACGCCTTCCCAGTTACTAAGCGCTCCAAACAAGCCGTGCAACAATACCAATGGTTCCCCTTGTCCTTCGTCTACAAACTTGAACCCGTTCTCTTCTTTAACCGCTATGGCCATGTCGATGAATTAATGTTGATAAGTAAGGAAAAAAAATGATCAGTATGAAAAATTTATTTTCAATGCAGCTTCCCAATACGTTAAGAACAATTACTAAAAATTGATTACTTTATATGGACTGATTTGCACCCTAAACAGATTTGTGCGGGCAGTTAGTTCGCCAGGAGTTTTTTCACGAGTTCGGAAACAACTTTTCCATCGGCCTGACCCGCGAGT
>CAMLLI010000845.1 GCA_946480685.1 uncultured Flammeovirgaceae bacterium
GCACATAATACTTTTTATCCTGAGGATTGTAGAAGATATCCGCATTGAACTTGTCGTTAACAAGTTTACGCTTGGCAGCATCCGCCCGGTTAAAGTCAGGGAATACATTGATAACCACAAAGTAACGCTTCTTATTCTCGTCTGTCTTCGCGATGTTATCAGGATCCTGCGTGCCTTCCTGGAAGCGGGCCGTGTGCTTTTCGTTTGGCGAACGCGTAAGTGTAGAGCGAAGCACCGGTGCAGCACGTTTAAACTTCTTGGCATCGCCCAGGCGAAGTCCTAAAATTACTTCGTGCGTACCTTGTGAAAAAGCATCTTCCGGTTGACTATTGGGTTCATACGAATAACCAATAATAAATCGACTTACTTTTATACCGGCGTTGGCCGTATAGCCATACGGCAGCCTATAAGAACCACCCAACCAGAAATTTTCAGAGAGGTTTAGCTTTCCTAAAAACTCAAACTGACTGGTACCAAATTTAGAGTATTTATAGTTGAAGTAGAGTTCGAGCGGAGCGATGGTCTCGCGTGTCTTTACTTTACGCTTCAGGCCTCCTTTGCTGCGGCTTACAATTTTACTCTCAACCTTTTTCTTATAGTAAATGGTGAAGAATACATTATCAGCAGGAGAGACCGTAGTAACGTTAAAGCTGGCATCACTGTTAAACTTGGAAGGGAAAAGCTGAGGTAATGAAAGACCTATATTAATACCGGATCCTGATCGGTATAACATACCAAAACTGGAAGCCGGTTGCATATTGTTTGCCGAGTAACTTGCAAGAGCCGGATCGTTCGGATCAGTTACTTTATTCATGTCGATGCTGTTGGAGATTGCACCCCCGGAGAGGCCAAACATCAGCCAGTTTTTTTGACCAACAGGCATGGCATACGCATACGAAAGAGAGAAGTCAGTTGTATTGAGAAGACCGCGTTTGTAAGATGAAATTTTTCCGCCCCAACCCGCGCGACTTTCATTCATCATGGTGTTGAACGTTAACGTAGAAAGTTGAGGCGCACCTTCTATGTTCATCCATTGCTGGCGGTGCAGTGCATATACATAGGTGTATTCTGTAACGGCTTCCGCAGGATTATATAAATACGGATTGACGAAAAAATTATTATAAACAGGATAATTCTGAGCAGATGCAATATATCCGCACAACAGGAGGAGAGCACTAACTAATAAGTTAAAAAAATACCGCATTCACGTCCATTAATATGGGCTATTGCTCAAAAGTCACTCGTTGCTACTGGCTAAAATCACCAGTCATTTTAAAAATGTTAGTCACCTGAGTGAATTGTATCAGTTTAAAAAGTCTGTTTAAAGTAAAACTCACGAATATACAGCGTTTTTTTGTTTTTAACAGAATTGTTCAACGTCTTACTTGACCGAAATCCTGTATTTTTGAGCGTTTAAAGAATTGTTCTGGAAGAAAAACCTCAACCTTAGTGAAAACACGTATATCGAGTGTTCTGATTTTAACTTTTATTTTTTGCAGTACTGCTTTTTCGCAAGTACTTGTTGGACCTGTAGCGGGTGCAAACTTTTCGTGGACCTCTTTTAGTGACAAGGATCTCAAAGACGAATACAACGTATCACCTGTATTCGGGTATCACGTAGGTGGACACCTTGCGTTTAAGGTGCGTAAAAGATTTTTTCTTCACTCTTCGCTCATTTACTCAACCAAAGGAAAGAATCTGAAAAGTGAAGCGGGTGACCTTTCATTAAAACTTCGTTATAAGTATATCGAGATGCCCATTGTATATACTGCTTATTTTAAAGGACACATCGGTCAAAAAGAATTCAAATATTCATTGGGGGTAGGTCCTAATGTGAGCTACTGGTTAGGAGGTAAAGGAACATTTGAAAATGCAGACACGCATGAATTTCATAACGGGCCGTCAGGAATTATACCGGTAGATATAGTTTTTGGTAAAGATCCCGGTACGGCTACTGAAAATGAAATGGTGATACAGCGTCCTAACCGCGTACAGTTCGGACTAAATTTTACAGCAGGTTTTCTGTTTGAGCCCGTGCGCTATCGTGAAGTTGTATTGACACTTCGTTATGAGCTAGGACATACCTACCTAAGTCGTGAGAGCGATGGTGTATTCAGCTCTACATTTCCTTCGTTCAGTGAATCGCAGAAGATCAGGAACCAGGGATTCCGTATATCACTTGCATACCTTATCGATCTGAAAGTTGAAGAGCGTAAGCGCGGTAAGAGTACGATCGATAGAAGAAGACCTAAGTAACAACGGTCACCAGATCACATCTCCATCACTATATATATACTTTAGAAGTCAAGCTTCTGTTGGCTGATGCTTTGCTCGTATAGATGTAGCATGATGCCGTCTTTCAAACCAACTTCCGGTACAAGTATACTGGCTGCATGTGCCCATTCCATTACCTGCAGGTAAATATGGCTGGCCGGTATAATTACATCGGCACGATCGGGGTTCATTTGTAATTTATAGATACGCTCTTCTAGGGAATAACCTTCAACCATGTCGCGTATCTCCTTTACTTTTTTTACCGACATGATACTGCCGGGTTTCAGTTTGGCAAGTTCAAAGATCTTGCTGATGTTACCGCCGGTACCCACAGCGGTTACTTTGCCATAGTCTTTTTTTACGTTGTCTTTGATCCAGCGCTCCATATCCTCCCACATAATAGGAGAGTCTATTTGTTCAAGTACCCGTACCGATCCGATCTTGAACGAACGCGTCTTTATTTTTTTGCCGGCTACATATAGATTCAACTCCGTGCTACCACCACCCACATCAATGTGCAGATATGTTTTGTCAGTAAGGTAAGAGCTTATCGCACGGTTGATCAATTCAGCTTCACGGTTACCATCAATCACGTGAATGGTGAT
>CAMLLI010000846.1 GCA_946480685.1 uncultured Flammeovirgaceae bacterium
GAAACCACTCGTAAATTAATTGTTAAAAACTACCGTTGAAGTAACTTTTGCACGATGTGTCGCGTTCTAAAAAGAAGTTTACAGGTAATATTATAATATTTGTGTTAGTGCCTCCGGCCATCGGAGGCACTTTTGCGTATACCACCATTGTTAAATTTAAAACCAAACAAAACCATGAAAAGAATAGCATTCTTAACGCTCGCATTCGCAACCATGATCACGGCTGTATTTGCGCAAGACAAACCTGCGAGTCCTAAAGCAGAAGCATCCGGCAAAGTGGGTGCTGCCAATGTAAAAGTTACATACTGCCAGCCTTCAGCCCGCGGTCGTAAAATTATGGGCGGCCTTGTTCCCTATGGTGAAGTGTGGAGAACCGGTGCCAACGAAGCAACTGTTATTGAGTTTGATAAGCCTGTTAAAATAGAAGGAAAAGAACTGGCTGCCGGTAAATATGCATTGTTTACTATACCCGGCGAAAATGAGTGGACTGTTATTTTCAACAGCGACACCAAGCAGTGGGGTGCCTATAATTATAAAGACAAGGACGATGTATTGCGTGTAAAAGTTAAACCTTCGAAGGCTCCGTCTTTTGTAGAAACTTTCAATATCAGTGTAGTGAAAGATGAAATTGTAATGAAGTGGGAGAATACAGCCGTTGCGGTTAAAGCGAAAGGCTAAGGATTACCTATATTTTCGCTGTCCCTCTATATATAAGGACAGTATAAAAAACAAAACGGCTATGCCACTGCAATATTGCGGTGGCATAACTTTTTTAAACTGATGGCGGCTATTTATATTTCGCCCAGCAATTATCCGTCAATGCAAAAGATTCTTGGACGCTACGACCGCGTTGATCTGCCCGAGTTCGGCTTGATTAATATCCATGCTAAAATTGATACCGGTGCCTATACCTGTAGCCTGCATTGCCATAAGGCAGAAGTTGTTGGCGGCAAGCTGGAGTTTATTTTACTGGACGAGGAGCATCCTGAATTTACAGGCATGAAATTTACCACCTCTGATTACCAGATAAAAAACATTAAAAACTCTTTTGGCGAAGTGGAACGGAGATTTGTGATTGTTACAACGTTAAAAATTTTTAACGAAGAAATAACTACAGAATTCTCGCTCAGTAACCGAGGTTCACTTAAATTTCCGATCTTAATAGGACGAAAGATCTTGCGCAATCGCTTTATCATTGACGTAAAAAAGAAGAACCTTTCTTTTCGCGAAAAACAAAAACTGCAACGTACTTTAAAACAAAAAAGAGGCTAGACGCTCTGTATGAACATTGCTATACTTTCACGCAATCCCAAACTATATTCTACGCTCCGCCTGAAAGAAGCCTGTGAAGCGCGCGGCCATACCGTAGAAATTATTGATCACATGAAGTGCGTGCTCTTCATCGAAAAGAAAAATCCGGTGGTGCTATACCAGGGCCGCAAGCTGGATTACTTCGATGCTGTTATACCGCGTATCGGTGCTTCGGTAACATTTTATGGTGCTGCCGTGGTGCGCCAGTTCGAGATGATGAAAGTTTTCTCGGCTGTAGAATCGCAGGCATTGATACGCTCACGCGATAAACTGAGAAGTCTGCAGATACTTTCACGCGCAGGTCTCGGTTTACCCAAGACTATATTTATGGATTACTCAGCTGATGCTGAAGACTCCATCGATGCGGTTGGAGGTGCCCCGGTAATTATAAAGCTGCTCGAAGGCACACAAGGACTTGGCGTAGTGCTGGCTGAAAATAAAAAGGCAGCTCAATCGGTGATCGAAGCCTTTCACGGTGTGCATGCCCGCATTATTATACAGGAGTTTGTTAAAGAAGCGAAGGGTGCCGACATCCGCGCCTTTGTAGTAGATGGCGAAGTTGTAGGTGCTATGCGCAGGCAGGCTAAAGATGGTGAGTTCCGTTCGAACCTCCACCGCGGTGGTGTTGCCGAAGTAATAAAACTTAGTCGCACCGAGAAACATGCTGCTATAACTGCTGCTAAAAAAGTAGGACTCAGTATAGCCGGTGTTGATATGCTTCCCTCGAAACGCGGACCGCTTATTATAGAAGTAAATTCATCTCCGGGACTGGAAGGTATAGAAGCCGCCACCAAAGTAAACATCGCTGATAAAATTGTTCGCTTTGTAGAGAAACATGCTACGAAGAAGAAGATTCAGAAGGATAAGGTTAATGCGTGAGTGACGTTGAAACTCATCCGTAAAATCCACTGCACAAAGAACGCAGAGAAGACACCGAGTTACACGGAGATAAATTTTCCTTCGTGCCGCTCAGTGTCTTCTCTGTGTCTTTGGATCTCTGTCCATGATATATATACCCCACCTACGATTAACGGATAACGAATAACGGGCTATCTACTCCCCGTATAACTACGTACGAATTCCTCTGTATATAATCGATATGCAATTGCAAATAACTACCTGACTCGCATGTTGATAAGAAGGTATAGCTTTGATGTTTCCTACATTAAACTACCCGAAATGATCACCAGATTATATACCTCTGAAAGCGGATCGATTGATTTTGATCCGGCTGTTCAATGTCTTATCTCTACCTACAATGGATTTATAGGCTCTGAAGACTTTCGAGATCAAGGCGAATATGGACTTGATATGATACGCCAGAAAATAAATAAATATGGAAAAGTGGCGTGGATCGGAGATCTGAGCAAATCAGAAATTTTCACAGATGACGCAGTACTATGGACGGCTGTTGAGTGGAGTACGAAAGCTTATGCACTCGGGCTCCGGTACAGGGCCATCATAACGCCCGAAAGTATTTTTGCATCTATCAATGTGAGAGACTTTGTTACCAAGCATAACGAACGCAAAGATCCGCTCGCCATTAAATTGTTCACCGACATTGC
>CAMLLI010000847.1 GCA_946480685.1 uncultured Flammeovirgaceae bacterium
CCGGGAGGTAATGCGTAATACCTTATCACAATCATCCAGGTCGATTGTCCATTTTTTTATTCCGTCAACGCTGTTCATGGCCGTCTGAAGTGTTGGCAGATCGCGCTTGTCAACATTAGTTTTGAATAGCAGGATGTCCATAGTATATACTTTCCGTTATGGTTTTATATATCTCCAATGCAAATGTCAGAAATAGCCTACCGGGAAAACTTGATATTTGTTAAGATCGGAAGCACTGTTGCAGATTTCGTTGCCTTGTTTCCGGAATGCAACGGTGCCATATAGCTGAATCTCATCACTGATGTCCCAGGATGATATACCACGGCCAATTCTGAAATCAGATCGTTTAATCGTGCCTTTGAATTCAAATTTCAGAAGTTTCGTTTCTTCATTTACAGTTGTCGAGCTGTGATTCGTTATTTCAAACACCACGTATTTGTTGATCCCGCACAGGCCGAGATTTCCAAACAGGAGATATTCGTTATCTCCGGTTTGCTCCCAATCTGTGCTTTGAAAGGTGATCGTCCGGTATTCATTCACGCGAAAGCAGGATGAACCCTTGAACCTTCGTTCAATCCACGCAGTCTTTGCTTTCACACTGTCGGCATATATAGTCATCTTCAGCACAGCGGTGGAAAGATTACGCCCGGGTGAAAGCATGGCAGCATCAAAGTCGGTAAATATACCGTTGAGTGTTTCGCCCATCGATCGGTTAAGCGAAAAACGAATGGAAGAGTACCTGCTGTCGGAGACATTGATTTGTGAAAGATGGTATCGGTTCATACTGATAAGCGATTCATGTTATATATATAGCCATTATGAAATAGCCGGAGTCGTTTCGGGTTGTGAAGGCTGCCCTTTCCACCGGTCAATGATCAGGTATATAGCCGGCACAACGAACAGTGTCAGGATCATCGAGCTTGTCAGTCCGCCAATAATTACCCACGCCATACCGTTCTTGATTTCAGAACCCGGCCCTGACGAAAGCGCTATCGGCAACATACCGAGTATCATCGCGAGTGTTGTCATGAGAATCGGACGAAGGCGTTCTTTACCGGCTTCAATCAATGCATCTTTTACTGCATGTCCTTCACTCTTTAACTGGTTGGTAAAGTCAACAATAAGAATTGCGTTTTTGGACACGAGTCCCAACAACATGATCATCCCGATGATGGAGAATATATTGAGCGTTTCCATAGTAAGCGCCAGTGCGAGCAGTGCACCGATCAACGCGACCGGAATAGAGAACAACACTACGAACGGATATATAACACTTTCATAAAGCGCTACCATGATAAGATATACCAGTACAATAGCCGTTAAAAGGGCAAGTCCCAAACTGCCGAAAGCATCTCCCTGGTTCTTTACATCGCCTAAATATTCAACTGTTATACCGGCTGGTATAGGTACCTGTTTTACTTTTTCCTTTATATCAGAAGCAACGGTTCCGGTAGGGCGCCCCACTACATTTGATTTTACGGTGATCGAATTTAACCGGTCGCTGCGCTGCAGTACACTTTCGCTTTGATTGTTACCAACATCAGCAAACTGACTGAGTAAAAATGTTTGTCCATCATTATTGGTAAAAGGCAGGTTTTGAACATCCGCTATATCAGACCGGTTATATTGATCCAGGCTTATCAGGATATCATATTCATTGCCGGCCTGTTTAAATTTACTTTTGTCATCACCACTAAAGGCATTTTGCAACGCACTGCCTACCTGACTGGCGTTGATTCCCAGCAGCGTCATTTTTTCGCGATTCAGTCTGACGTATACCTGTTGTTTCTGATCCTTTACCGACAGCTCCACAAACTGTGTTCCCGGCACCGTGGCTACAATAGATTTATACTGCTCGGCTACCTTCCGTACTTCTTCCAGGTTAACACCTTTGATTGCAATCTGTATAGGTGCTGAATTGCTATTCCCGGTGATGGACACAGGCGATACAGAGACTTTAACACCCGGTATAGATGCGCTTAGTTTCTGCTGGATGCGAACACCAAAGTCTTCGGAAGAAATGTTTCGCTCGTTTACATCTTTGAGACTCACGGTAAGTTCAGCGAGGTTCGCGCTATTGCTGGTACCGGCTACACTTCCGGTAACAAATCCAATACTCGAGAATACTTTTTCGACTTCCGGACTTTGTAATACAATCTGCTCGGCCTGTTGTGTTACCATATTGGTTTGATAGATGGAAGCGGTAGGGGTGAGCTCAAGGCTTACCATGAGTTCGCCCTGGTCGCCAGCCGGTATAAATGCCGCACCGATAAATCCTTTTGCTACCAGCATGAGTGACGCTATAATCAGTATAATGACACCTGACAACAGGTAGCGTTTTTTGTGCAGCACAACGGCAAGGCTACTGGCATATATAGCCTTAATGGAATCAATGAAGCGTTCGAAGCCCAGGTTCAGTTTACCCCACCATGTTTTCGGATTCAGCTCTGCTATAGCTCCGAAGCGACTCGCGAGCATAGGTGTAATGGTGAATGACACAAACAAACTCATGAGTGTAGAGAATACTACCACGAGCGAGAACTCACGAAGTATAGCACCAATGATACCGCCGGATAATGCGAGCGGCAGGAACACAACAACGTCCACCAGGGTAATGGCCATGGCGGTAAAACCAATTTCATTACGACCGTCCAATGCAGCTTTCATGCGATCAGCACCCATCTCCAGGTGACGGTATATATTTTCAAGTACTACGATCGAGTCATCCACGAGTATACCCACCACCAGGGACATTCCCATCAACGACATCAGGTTAAGAGAGAAGTCCATCAGGTACATGGCAATGAACGTGGGGATAATGGAAGAGGGCAACGCTACCAGTACAAACAGCGAGCTGCGTACACTATGA
>CAMLLI010000848.1 GCA_946480685.1 uncultured Flammeovirgaceae bacterium
CCGGAGTAATCAGTTACTCGGTGAGGCGTATGCAAAGAAGAAAGACTATAACGAGTCACTGAAAGCATACCTGTCGGCATTGAAGGCTTTTGAGATTTTGAAGCAGGACAATCGCGTAGTAAACACCTATGCGGCCATTGGTATACTATATCAGCAACAGAATGCCTATGCACAGGCCGCAAAATACTTTGAACAGGCGCTGAAGAAATCTGATGACAGTAACTCAAAAATAAATGTGCTGCTGCTGGAGGATATAACACACTCTTATATTCAGCTTGAAAACTACCAACAGGCGATACAGTATAAAACTCAATTGCTTAATATATACATTGAGCAGAAGGATACGGATAAGGTGATCGAGTCTTACAAAGAACTGTCATCACTTTGCGAACTTACCCGTCAGTACAGGTTGGCACAACGGTATAACACCGAGCTCGCATCCATTTATGGTAAGAGAAACGACCTCGCAGGGCTGTCATCGACTCATAACAATCTTGGTTTTATCAGTAAACGAAATGACGATCTTAAAACATCGGCAGAGTACTTTATGAAAGTGGTGGAACTGGTTAACGAGCAACCTAAAAATTTAAGCGAGAGCGATAAAGCTATACTCTATATTAACGTTGGTGTAGCGTATACCAACCTGAAACAATATACCCGGGCCAAAGAGAGTTATACCACGGCACTGAAAATTCGCGAACACCAGAAGAATGAAACTGAAATTGCGAATGTCGATAATTACCTCGCTTCCAATTACTACGTAAGCGGTAATACTTCACGCGCGCTGAAAGCTGTGAACGAAGCTATTAAACTGGCCGAAGCAAACCACGCAGAGGAAGTGTTGGTTACCAGCTATAAAATTCTTAGCCTGATACACGACAAAGATAACAACCCGGCAAAAGCACAGGTATATCTTGAAAAACACAAAGCGCTGAAGGATAAACTTTCCAAAGAGGCGAAAGAGCGAAAGGAGAAAATGCTGCAACGCCAGTTGTTGATCGAGAAAAATGAAGAGGAGATCCGTACACTGCTCGCAGACCAGGAACGTGAAGCGCTTGAATCCGAACGCAAGGAGAATCAATTGAAGTTACAGGATAACGAGATCAAACTTAAAGCGAAGGAACTCGCCATCCTGAAACGCGATCAGGAGTTAAAAGCGATCGAGTATAAAAACCAGCAACTCGAGAAGGAACGTACTGAGCAGGCACTCGCCCTCGCGCAGCAACAACTCGAAGCAGAGAAACGCAGTCGCGAACTGGACATGCTGGCAAAAGCGAAAGAGCTGCAGGAACAAAAACTGAAGCAAAAAATACTCGAAGAGGACAAACAGAAGAAAACAATACAGCTTCTGGAGACAGATAAGAAATTAAAAGACGAGCAGTTAAAGAATAGTTATTGGATCTCGGGCCTGTTTGTATTGGTCATTGGTATCATCGCGGTGAGTCTCATACAAAAGCGTAAAGCGAACCGGTTATTACAACAACAACAGAACGAAATCAAGGAGAAGAACGAAGCGTTGTTACAGAACATGGAAGAGCTTCGCGCGGCACAGGATATACTCAGTGAACAAAACGATCAGCTCGAAATACAACATCAGAAAATCACGCACAGCATTCGCTATGCAGAACGTATTCAACGCTCTGTATTACCTGCTGACAGCCTGATGAACAAACTGTTCCCGGAACATTTCATTCTATATCTTCCGAAAGATATAGTCTCCGGTGATTTCTACTGGGCAGCTCAAAAAGATAAACGCAGAATACTGGCAGTAGTAGATTGTACAGGCCACGGTGTTCCGGGTGCGTTCATGTCGATTGTAGGAAGTAATACGCTGAATGAACTTGTCAACGAAAAACATGTTACGGAGCCTGCGCAGATATTGAATCAACTGCACGGAGGTATCCGGCAAAAGCTCAGCCAGGTAGAAAGTCAGAATCATGATGGTATGGACATCGGTATATGTTCAATCGATCAACACGATGATGGTTCATTCCGCTTGATGTTCGCAGCCGCGAAGCAAACACTTTTTGTTGTGCGCAAAGGCGAGTTACTCGAACTGGATGGCGATCGTAAATCAATTGGTGGCGCGAATGCCGGTGACGTGCGCGACTTCTCTACCAAAGAACTGATGCTCGAAAAAGGAGATATACTATATTTCACAACAGACGGATTTATCGATCAGAATAGTCCTGATCGTGTACGCTTCAACAAGAAACGTCTCAAAACGTTGATCGAGGAAGTATACCAGCAATCGGTACAAGCGCAACGTAAAGGTTTTGAAAACGCATTGGCAAGCCACCAGCAAGGTGCCGAGCAACGTGATGATATAACAGTAATAGGTGTAAAACTTTAACCAGGAAGTTGAATCAAGCAGGTAATTATAGCGCATGGAAGAGAAGAAGAATAAAGGTTTAATAGATCTGTATAGTACCATGAACGATCAGGATATAATAGTTTACTACAAGGGGCCGTTTGATGATGTGATCCTTGCCGAGATCGGGAACAAGATCCGGAAGAAGGCATTCGATTCACCGAAGGCCGGCAAGCGGTTGTTCGCGGTTTTTATGGAACTGGCACAGAACATATCACTATACTCATACGAGAAGAATCGCCTGGAAAGCGTAGGCAAGTGGGGCGTAGGAACGCTCGTGGTATATGAGACCCCGACATCCTATGTACTTACTTCGGGCAACATGGTAAAGAACGAAGTACTGGAGCAGATCCGGAAGAAATGTGAAGAGATCAATACCCTGGATCGTGAAAGCCTTCGAATGCCCGAACTGCGGGCACGAGATGAACGTGCCGGAGGAGCGCGTCGGAGCGAGGACGAACTGTCCCAATTGCGGCAGACCCGTCACCGTTCGCGCGA
>CAMLLI010000849.1 GCA_946480685.1 uncultured Flammeovirgaceae bacterium
AAGTAGCCGGTAAATGTACTCATGAACTGATGGTAATGGATTTGATGGCGCTTCCGCTACCGTATCGCGATCGTGTTACGTATTTCCAGAAGTTTCTTACCGCGGTTGTTAAAGCACTGAAACCGCAGGCCCTATATTTCACGTCCAGCAACAAACTCATTGATCCCGCAGAGTATCTGAAGCAAATGGACGAGCATGGTTTTGAAAATCTATATGCACTCCTTAATGTAAGACTATATAATGTAACGGGAAGTGGTATGCTGATGGACAGCATCGGTATGTACGCCCTGGGATTGCCTGATTTCCAAATACAATTCACGGAGAAAGATCCCGGAGAGGTAGCGGGACTGCTATATTCTTACGCACAGTATATATATGACTATGGCTCTGTTATAGAAGACGGTAATACCGTGGAAGGCATTGAGCAGGGCTCACGCTGGAAATGTGTATACGCCAATGCAGCCGTAGAACCGAAGCGCTCGGTGATCGATGTTAAGCCTTCTGCGACATAATATAGGTTAATTGGTAGAATAAGCCGGTGTTTAATTTTAAGAGACTTCTGCAAAGCGGTACATTTATAGCATAACCTAAAACCTATGAAAGAGAATGTTTTGCTGTATTTGTCAGGTATTGGCGTCCAGGAACTGTTGCCGTTGTCTATATTTATGGTGTTGCCGGGCATACTTTGGTTGTGGGCAATTATTGATCTTGTAAAAAGAAACTTCAGCGACAGTGCTACTAAAATTGTCTGGGCGCTTGTCATCATTTTTATTCCTTTTGTCGGATCGATCTTGTATTTGGTTGTGGGGCGCAGCAAAACGGTAGAATCGTAATCGGCAGGATGTTACGTTGAAAGGTGATTGTCCTGCAGCGCATCGTGGCGTTAAAGACTATACATGCTATGAACAGGAACGAATTTTTATCACTGACTGCTATATCTCTTCTGGGATTAAATCACATTGGTATGGCAGCACACATCGTACAACCTGAATTGCTACACTTTACGGATGACGGTTCTATACCCAACAGTCGGTATCCGTTGATTGTATACCGCAATGCTTTTTCTGACCGCGATAAAAGCGGAGCACGTTGGCTCGAAGAAACTTTCGCTTCCAACAACTGGACTAACTCCTGGCGCAACGGAGTTTTTTCATATCATCACTATCACAGCATTACACATGAAGTACTGGGTATATATAGCGGCTCTGCATTGCTGCACCTCGGTGGCGAAAAAGGACAAAAGGTAAATGTACAGGCAGGTGATATCCTCATTATACCGGCCGGTGTAGGTCACAAGAACCTGGGCGACAAAGATAACTTCGGTGTGGTGGGTGCTTACCCGGACGGACGTGACTACGATATAAAGCGCGGTGATGCGGGTGATCGTCCGCAGGTAATCCAGAATATAGCAGCGGTACCAATGCCTTCACTCGATCCTATCTATGGAAAGGGAAAAGGACTGACTATCCTTTGGAAGTAAATCTATTATGATACTTTCATGTATATAGTATCGGATCACTATATATAGCAGGCTAGGTTGTCTCAATCGATCTTTCTTCAAGCTGCTCCAGCTTCATTCGGTGTTTACGCTTCAGCAAATCCCTGCGAAGGAAAGGAAAGAATATCAACGCAATCAGGAGTGTCGCCAATCCTTCGATCAACAACGTATTAGGCGCACCTACATAATGCGAAAGCGTTCCGATCAGTAAACCGCCAATCGGCTGCATGCCAAAGAAAGCCATAGCGTAATAGCTGAGCACACGTCCGCGCATGGCAGGTGTTACGGTAGTCTGGATCAAGGTATTGCTAATGGTAGTCTGCGACATCATACCAAAACCTGTTATAGCTATAACCACTAATGCAATCGGCAAACTGGTAAGATGTGAAAATACGATCAACCCCATACCAAAGATGAGTGTATTGAAGAACAATACTTTTTTCAGGTTCGAACCTGCCTTCAGCGATGCGAGGTAAAATGCTCCGCTTACAGCACCGAGTCCTATAAAACTATTCAGGTATCCGAATTCAGAAGCTTCTCCATTGAAAATATCTTTCGCATATATAGGCAGCAGCGTAATATAGGGCAGGGCTACCAGGCTCATACACGCGAGCATGACCATTACCATACTAATGGAAGGTGTATTCTTCAGATAGCCGAACCCTTCCTTCAGATCGGTGATCACGTTGCTGGTATGTTCGCGAGGTTTATAGGGTGGAAGTTTCATAAAGAGCAACGAGGTAAGCACCGCTATAAAACTCACTCCGTTGATCAGGAAACATGTAGCGGCACCATATTGTTGCAACACCAGCCCCGCTATAGCAGGACCGATAAGTCGTGCCGTGTGTACCATCGATGAATTCAACGCGATAGCATTCGGTAAGTGTTCCTTGTTATTCACCATGTCATATACCAGCGCCTGGCGGGCCGGTACATCAAAAGCATTGATGATGCCGAGCAAAACGCTTAGGGTAAGTATATGCCATACTTCGTAACTGTCCAGTAGCACCAGCGTTGTAAGCAGCACAGCTTGTATGAGCGATGCAATCTGCGTGAACAGCAATACATGGTAACGATTATAGCGATCGGCAATTACACCACCGGCAATCGAGAACAGGAAAGAAGGAAACTGCGCAGCGAAAACTGCTACACCGAGCATGAAGGAAGATTGTGTCATTTCATAGATCAGCCAGTATACAGACGTGCGCTGCATCCATGTACCGATCAGCGATACCGATTGTCCCGCAAAGTATAAACGGTAGTTCCAACTCTGAAATGCTTTTAAGAAAGTAATCTTCATACTTCGTTCGTGCTCGGCTGATTTTCCAGCGGGTGTGGCGAGACGGCAAACTTATTCTTTTTCCGGTAAT
>CAMLLI010000850.1 GCA_946480685.1 uncultured Flammeovirgaceae bacterium
AAACCGGAACGTCTCCACATCAAATACCCACATCGGAAAAGGACTCATATCAAATAGAGTCCTGTATTTTTCTTCGTTCTCGTGAATGAGTAACTGCGATAATTTACGTTCTGTTATGTCGCGATAGTGCGCAATGATAGCGCCCACAGCAGGCTCCTGCAATTGATTCTGAAAATTCAGTTCGATCCAGCGATACGAACCATCCGGCAACAGCGATCTATACTCTATATATTTAACAAGCTGTGGCTGAGCAATAATATACCGGAAAGCCTCTGCTACTTTTGTCTGATCCTCTTCGTGTACAATGTGCAGGAACGATTTACCCAACAACATATCCGAATCGTAATTGAGTATCTTTTGTCCGGATAAACTTATCTCGAGCAAAAATCCTTCTTCGGTAAAGATGGACAAACCATCGGTACTGTTTTCGAGTAATGCCTTGAAACGCTTCTCTCGGTTCTGCAACAAAGCTTCTGACTGCTTCTTTTCGGTTACATCACGCGCTACACAATAGGACACCTTTTCGCGCGCATCCCATTTCGCTGACCAATGCAGCCATACATATTTACCATCGCGCGTACGATAACGATTTTCAAAATTGGTTGCGTCCAACCCACTTACAACTTTTCCGGATGTATCCATCGACCGGTGTAAATCATCGGGGTGAATGATGGACCATGCACTGCGGCCGATAAGTTCTTCGGGCCCGGAGCCCAATACATTTTTCGAGGCAGCACTTGCACTGAGAAATGTTCCGCCTTCATCAAATGTACAGATGATATCGAGTGACTGATCCAATATCTTTTGCAATTGCTCCCGGCTTCGGGTCAGCAATGTCTCGGTCATTGCTTTTTCTTTTCGCTCCGCAGCTTCCTTCAGCGCCCGCGAAATTTTCAGCGGCACCTGGTATATATTTTCTTTCAGCACATAATCTGTTATACCGTTCCGGATCAGCGCCACCGCATTCTCATCGCCTATCGTTCCTGAAACTATAATGAACGGAACATCCGGTAGTACACTTTGTTTGATTTGGAAAGCAGAGAGTCCGTTAAACGAAGGCAGCGAATAGTCGGATAAAATTACCTGCGGGTTGAAATTTACAAGCTCGCGTTCATAGTCGGTTTTTGTTTGTACCGTGCAAGCTGTATAGCGGATGCCGTTTCGCTTTAACTCATGCGAAAGCAACTCCAGGTCATCCGGATTGTCTTCAATGAAAAGTATACGGATATCATCGGGAAGTCCAATGCTCGTATTACCTGATTCCGGATTCGGTCCGGACAGTTGATCCGGAGCATTCGGATTTACGTTCGACATATTAGATCTGTTCATCGACAACATAGTGCGTTCAAAGCATTACCACGGGTAAAGTGAGCAAGGCATTAAGCATTCGTGCTGCAAAGATCAAACCTGCATAGCATCAATCCATCAGGGGCGCCCTGATTTTAAAAATAAGACTTTTCCTTAGTTTTATTCTGAGTGTAGAAATTCTGATACGTTTTAGTAAACAAAATCTATAGCCAAACTATATGTTCCGCATGCGAACATAATTATTCAGTATCGCACAAGCCAAACGTCAAAACAACGCGTAAACCTATACTTTATGGTTTGGCATTGATTTGGTCATTCCGGCAAGCAGTAAGCCCGATTAGAGACTAAGCCTATGTTTTTTACGAACCTCAAAAGCGCCTGGAGAAATCTTCTCCGTCATCCGTTTTCTTCCATTATTAATATAGCAGGCCTAGCCACGGGTATTACGTGCTGTATTTTTATTTCATTGTTTGTGTGGTCTGAATTACAGGCAGACGAGTTTCATCTTCGAAAGGAGAATATATTTCGTGTAAACCAGACTTTCCCGGAGACGGGCCGGGCAGCCGGGTCGACTTTATATCCGTTAGGTACTTCACTGAAGAATGAATATTCAGCGGTTCACCAGATTGTTCGCTTAGGACAGGATAATGTCTCCATCCGTGCTGATAAAGACTCCTACTTTTATGAAGAAGGATTTTACTGGACCGATTCTTCATTCTTCAGCGTCTTCAGCTTTGACCTTGTAAAGGGCGATCGCGCGACAGCCTTAAAAGATCCCTATAGCGTGGTGATGACTGAAACCATGGCTAAGAAATATTTCGAAGATGCAGACCCCATTGGTAAGACGGTGGAACTGAAGATCTATGACGGTGATCGCAAGTTTACGTTTACTGTAACCGGAGTTGTAAAAGATATACCGCGCAACGCGTCCATTCAATTTACTTTTCTCGCGCCCATGCATACCGCCATGCAGGTATATCCGCAGTTCGAAAATTTCTGGAATCTGAGCTGGGTTACAACGTATGCCCTGGTGAACGATGCGAATGCTATACCCAACATGGAGAAAAAGGCTTCTTCCTTCCTGGAGAAATATGCCGGTAAAGGCTTTGCACATCAAGGTATTGAATTTCAACCTTTGTCACAACTTCATTTATACTCGGGTCATGTCGGCAAAAATCTTACCGATGGCATAACCAACGTATATATATTTAGTGCTATCGGTGCATTTATATTCCTGCTGGCCTGTGTAAACTTTGTCAATATATCAACCGCGCGGGCCGAGTTGCGTAAAAAAGAAATAGGTGTACGCAAGGCTCTGGGTGCTTCCCGCAAGCAACTGTTTGCGCAGTTCATGGTGGAAGCGCTGCTCACGGCTGTTATTGTATTGATCATTTCATTCGCGGCTGTGTCGGCTTTGTTACCACTCGCAAGCGACTATATACCGGATACGTCCGTCCTGTTCTCGGCATTGGCATTGCCTGCTATATTTTTATCTACCATTACGTTGATCTGCATTTTCGCAGGACTATATCCGGCTACATTTCTTTCGGCATTCAAACC
>CAMLLI010000851.1 GCA_946480685.1 uncultured Flammeovirgaceae bacterium
CTTTACCGGTATAGGCTGGTCGGGTAAATTTTACGAGCCACTCGCCCTTGTTGTAGGCGGTATGATCTGTATAGCAGCCTCCAACGCAGGAGGTACTTCGCAGGATTTAAAGACAGGATTTATAGTAGGCGCAACGCCTCGCTACCAGCAGCTCGCGTTGTTTATTGGTGCGATCGTTTCATCTATTGCTATCGGAGGTATCGTTCGCATTCTCGATACGCCAACACCTGAAATGATCGAGCAAGGTATAACACACGCGATCGGAAGTGATAAATATCCTGCACCGCAGGCAACGTTAATGGCGACACTCGCGCGTGGTATACTTTCGTTTAACCTCGACTGGCAGTTTGTAATTGTTGGTGTATTTATAGCAATAACCATGGAGCTATGCGGCATCAAAGCGCTTGCCTTTGCCATCGGACTATATTTACCGCTGTCTACTACACTTCCTATTTTCGCGGGTGGTGCTGTAAAAGGTTATGTTGACTGGCGCGCAGAACGCAAAGGGGAAAAAGTACTGGATGATGAACTCGGCCGGGGAAGTCTCTTTGCAACCGGACTCATTGCCGGTGGTGCATTAACCGGTGTGATCGTAGCGATTCTGGCTGTAGTGTGGCCGAATATCATGGAAGCCATGAATATAGAACATGCTATAACTGAAAGTTTAGGAACCGGTGGTTACTATGCTTTAGGTACAGCCTTCTTCATCGCGATGATGGCCATGCTGTATCGGTTGGCGACACGTAAATAGGAAACAACGGTCTTGCTATAACGATACGATATAGTATAGATAACGATGAAGCATAAAAGAAGAGGATGTCTGTTCAGGCATCCTCTTCTTTTTTTATAGGTGAATTATAATTGGGCTATATATTCGGCCCGGTGTAGTACGTGCCTGGTGGTTTTGCTGATAAGCAGTGTGTGTCGCAGCGGTGGCTTCAGACATTCGTATACATCATACTCCGTTACATCTGCATCCCAAAAAAATGAAGCAGCTTCGTATTCAGCTCCGTTGAGATTCTTCTTCAACAAGGCTATGTCACGATAGGAGATGGGGTAACAAACGGTGTCAGCTTTTAGAGCATAGCGCGGAAAAGGCATGGAGTCAATGGCTCGTAACAATGCATCACGATCAGCTTCATAAGTAAAGTAACTGGCATAGTTACCATTCTGATATTTGATCTTTACACCTTCCGTATCGTTCAGTTGAAGCGTGGTTAATACCTTTTTAGTAAGAGTATCTTTCAGCGAAGTGCGAAGAATGAGCGGAGGTATATCTGCAAAGTTATCATCGTTGACAGATGCTGCCGGCTTTTTACAGGCAAACGTAAAAAGCAGCAACAACGGAATGACGATGACGAAACCTTTCATAACATTATTACACGTTTATGTCGATAAGTTGTTTCAATGTTTCAAGTGCTTTGGTTTCCGATTGATCTACTTTGCCATCGGCCCGTACTATGTCTTGCATCGCTTCGAGTACATTGCCTTTCGGCAGATCAGATTGTCCGAAGTGCTTTGCAGTTTGCAGGAACAAATCGTTGAGTTTCGATTTGTCGAATGAATTATACTCGCGTATAGCCGTATATAGTTTCTTTTCAATGTCGGTGTCGGCAGGGTAGAGCGCTTTCATTTTACTTTTGATAGCAGCCAGTTCAGAAGGATCGTAACTGCTGTCGGCCTGCGACAAATGCACGTATAGAAATACAACGAAATCAGGGTAGGAATTGTGAATGATCATGGTTTTGAAAGGTCTTGGTATAGCGAATGTAAACCATATCAGGTTTCCGCGCAAAAGTTTAAGTGTCCAATACTCAATAAAAAAGCCCCGCTGTTCACGGGGCTTCGATTTTTATAAAGTCCAATTGTTATTTGGCAGAACTTAAATCACCTACAAGATTTTCTTCGTAAGCCGGTTCAACGGTTCTTTGTTTCTGGCTGATCGTTAACGGTGCAATCAGGTCGGTAACTTTCAACAGTATACCGGTGCCGACAAATGTATAGGCCACTACAATCACCAATGCTTTCATGTGTACGATGAAGAGTGCTGTCTCACCGAAGAACAGTCCGTTACCCGTAGTGTTCGCTCCGTTCACAGCGGTGTTAGCAAGCAAGGCAGTCATGATCATACCAACCGCTCCACCCACACCGTGGCAAGGGAATACATCGAGTGTATCTTCCAGGGAAGTCTTGGTAGTTTTCCAATGCACCATCACGTTGCTGATTAAGCTGGCAAATGTACCGATGAACAAGCTTGAAGGTATCGTTACGAAACCTGCAGCAGGCGTAATCGCTACAAGTCCTACAACGGCACCGATACAGAATCCAAGCGCAGAAGGTTTTTTACCGCGTACAGAGTCAAACAAGATCCACGCAAGACCTGCCGCAGCAGATGCCGTGTTCGTAGTAGCAAATGCAGATGCTGCCAATGTACCAGCGCTCAAAGCACTTCCGGCATTGAAGCCGAACCATCCGAACCACAGCAAACCTGTGCCAAGCAATACATAGGGAATGTTAGCAGGAGCAATGTGTTTCTTCTCTTCGTTGCTTCTCAAAAAGATAGAAGCTACCAACGCTGCTATACCAGCAGACATGTGTACTACCGTACCACCGGCAAAGTCAAGTACACCCATCTTGAAGAGGAATCCTTCTGGATGCCAGGTCCAGTGTGCGAGTGGTGAATATATAAACAAAGAGAACAATACAAGGAATATAATATAGGACTTGAAGCGTACGCGTTCAGCAAATGTACCGGTAATGAGAGCAGGCGTGATGATCGCGAACTTCAATTGGAAAAACGCAAACAGCACCAACGGTATGGTTGGAGCAAGCGACCACGGTTTGCCATCCAGCACATTATGGAACAT
>CAMLLI010000852.1 GCA_946480685.1 uncultured Flammeovirgaceae bacterium
AGACCGGCCTGATCGTAGTATACAATCGTTAAAGTTCCGGATCCTTTTGATTTTACTTTCGACCAGCTGTCGCCCGTATACTTTTGGGCAAACAACGGACTGAATACTGAACAAAGCAGGAGTAGCAGGCTAGAATACTTCATAGTAGGTGACAGGGTAAATAATCTCTGTCACTAATATAGTGTAATTGCCGACACCTGAAAATTACAAGGCGTCACTCTTTGTGCGAATAAACTTTCTGTCCAGCCAATGGAGAATACCTATGAATATGGCCCCGAAAACAAACACACCTTTATAGGCAGATATACCAGACAGAAAACCTGCACTGATTTTGAAACCGGTGAACGCTATAGCAACCACCATCACCATAACCAACAGTATAATTCCTGCGCACAACCAGAAGTATTCGCGCTTGGCGGCACGCGCCTGCTCGCGTTGAATTTTATGAATAACACCTTCTGCGAATGAAGCAGGCAAAGTAAAGGATGGCTCCTTCTCCAACGCCGAAAAAATTTGCTGATATACCTTTTCGTCATCAGAAGCCTGACCGGAAAACCCGGCTTCAATTTTCTCCTGCAGTTTTTTTTCAGCCTCACTCATAACCACTCTTCTTTTGGTAAAATGCTTTTTACTTTTTCTTTCAGAAGCGTTCGTGCTCTGAAGATATAATTTTTTACAGTGCCCTCGGGCATATTGGTAACAGCACCAATCTCTTCGTATGACATGCCCTCAAAATGATAAAGAGTTAGCACCAATTTATAGTTGGTGGGCAACAGGTCAACAAGCTTCATCACGAAAGTGTCCATGTCGGTGTCCTCCATTAACGACTCGGGATTTACGTCTTCTGTAAAATGTGCCGTATAACTTTCATCTTCCGGAATCGCTGTGTACAACAACTTTTTCTTTCGCATGTGGTTAATCGCATGTCGATAAGCAATCGTAGCGATCCACGTGGAAAGTCGGGACTGAAAATTAAACTCAGCCAATTTTTCGTACACTTTTAAAAATACATCCTGACAAAGCTCTTCACGTTCTTCATCATTTTTCACCAGGCGGCTTATCATATGAGCAACAAGCCTTTCATGCTGTCGGATCAGCAACGTGAAGGCCTGCATATCTCCCCGCAAGGTTCTAGAGATGAGCGCCCGATCGTCTGTCATTGAGTTGTTAGACAAGTTAGCCCGTAAAGATGTTGCAGAAAGTAAAGAAAAATATTGAGCCCGGAGTAATTCAGTATGTCGCAGAAAATAAATAAACAAATCTTGCAACATCATGCTGCACCCACGTGTCTTACGCTTCAAAACAAAAAACGAAACATCATGGAACATGTACTTATGCCCATCGCCATTATAGGAAGCTTTGGTACTTCTTTATACTTTTTTACCAAAGTGCTCACCGATTATATTCTTAAAAAGAAGATGATTGAAAAAGGTTTTGTTAACGAAGAGAGTCAGTCAATCTTCAAATCACATGCCGCTGAAGACAATAAATATAGTTCATTGAAGTGGGGGCTGATCGCACTTTCGGGCGGTGTCGCACTCATCTTAATGGATTCACTTGAAGTGCGTCCGGATTCAACATTGCCTTACGGAATTTTTGCTGTTGCTCTTTCTCTCGGTTTTCTGCTATACTTCTTCCTGGTAAAACGTGCTGCTAAATAAGCAGTACGTTTTTACTCGCTCCTCATACAATATACCCTCACCTTTTTTCCATTCTCTTTTATGATCAAAAACTATATACAGGTTGCCATGCGCAACCTGAAGAGGCATAAATTTTTCTCTTTCATTAATATATTTGGTCTGGCCATCAGCATGTCGGTATGTCTCGGCATCATTATGCTGGTAGCAGATCAACTTACATACGACCGCTTCAACACGAAGCGAGATCGGGTATATCGTGTTATCACCCGCAACCTTAACCCGGACGGATCTTCTTCGGGTAACGACTACTCTACATCACCTCAGCCTGTGGCGCAAGCGATGCTCGAAGATTATACCGGTGTATCCAAGGCGGTACGCATCCGAAGAGGGTTTGGCAATAACTGGCTCGAGCTTGATCCGGGTCGTGACATCAACATTCCTATATCTGGTTTCTTTGTCGATCAGGATGCGCTTGATGTTTTTGAATATGAGCTTGAACTTGGTGATCCTAAAACTGCATTGAAGGATCCTTACTCCGTGGTGATTACAAGCAAAGCAGCAAAAAAGCTATTCAGCAACAACAATCCGGTAGGAGAGGTGATCAAAGTCGGAAAGCTAGGGGAGTATAAAGTCACCGGTGTGTTGAAGGAAACGGAGAATAAATCACACATTGTTTTTGAAGGACTCGCTTCGTACTCCACCATTAAAAGTCTTGAAGCCGATAGCACGTTTGACCGTAACGATTCAGGTTGGGATAATTTTACTGCAGGCTGGGTTTATCTGTTACTGGAAGAAGGACAATCACCTGCAGAAATCGAAAGACATTTAAATGACTTCGCGAAAAAACAGCAGGCAGAGAAAACTGAAAGTAAAGATGAACGGAAGATTCAGTTTTATCTTCAAAACCTGTCGAGTATAACACCGGGAGGATTTATCAACAACCCGATTGGTCCGTTCATGCCCATGATTTTTGTATACTTTTTTGGCGGACTCGCGCTGATTGTGATGGTAACGTCCTGCTTCAACTATACGAATCTTTCTATAGCACGTGCACTAACCCGTGCAAAAGAAATCGGTATACGAAAAGTAAATGGAGCGTATCGTTACCAGATATTCTCTCAATTTATATCCGAGGCAGTGGTCATGTCGCTCTTTGCACTGGGCCTTGCACTTTTGTTCTTGCTTGCGGTTAAACCATTTATGCTCAACCTCCGTTTCGCC
>CAMLLI010000853.1 GCA_946480685.1 uncultured Flammeovirgaceae bacterium
ATATTGTAAAAATAACTTTTGAAGATAGCGCGAACTTATACCATACCGAAATGCAACGTCTTGTATAGTGTCGCTGAAGTCTTCGTTCTTCATTTCGTTGATCACATTGTGGACAAGTCCGAATTTGGAATTCTTCTTTTGAAAAGTATATACTTTCTTCAGTAGAAATGCTTCCAGCAGCGCCAGTTGCTCACGGAGTAACGATGTGTTTAATAGCTGCTCATGGAGTTGTCTTATTTCTATACTATCCACGGAAGTGAGGTCCGTAACATGATCGTTGAATTGGCCAACGTGATCATTCAACACCATCGATGCTGTATGCGGATAGAAACGGATGCCCAGCATTTTATTTTTGCCAAGCGATTTGAACTGCAGCGGCTTGATGATTTGTCCCCAGAGTTCTACCGGAGGCGTTGTATCAAATTTGTTTTCGCGACCCGTCTCAAATGAACCATTGCCCAGGTTGAACATGATCTCCACGCACCCTGTCGCTACGGCCATGTCCTGAAACACAACATCTGTATCATATTCACACACGTAGAAGCATTTTACAAATGCTCGCAGATGTTCACCGGGTGTAAATTCCTGATACTTCATACCGTTTGATAAAGATTACAATATACCGTCAAACCTAGCGGAAGGTAACGGCATTGTCTTGTACAAAACGGAACAACCCGGAAAAGAATTCAGATTTAATTGAAAGACTGCCGGAATTCCAGGGGCGACTGACTCGTTTTCTTTTTAAACAACTTGTTAAACGACTGCGGATGTTCAAACCCCAGCTGAAAAGCAATCTGCGCAACGGAGAGGGTACTGGTAGCCAGCGCTTCTTTTGCTTTCTCGATCAATTTCTGGTGAATGTGCTGCTGCGCATTTTGTCCCGTTAACGTACGCAACATGTCGCTTAAATAGTGAGACGATACATTTAGCTGGTCGGCCAGGTATTGCACCGTTGGTAATCCTTTTACCGAAGCCGTGTTGTTGTTGAAATAGTTGTTGAGTATATCTTCCAATTGTGTAAGCAGATCGTTGCTCACGGCTTTACGTGTAATGAACTGGCGCTTGTAAAAACGGTTGCTATAGTTTAGCAGTAATTCGATTTGTGTTACGATTACATCCTGACTGAACTCATCAATCGGGGATTGTAACTCTTCGCCTATATTTGAAAGTACATTGATGATGATTGCGCGTTCTTTATCCGACAGATACAAGGCTTCATGTACCGAATAGGAAAAGAACCCGAGGTTCTTTATACGCTTGCCGAGCGGATAATTACGAATGAAGTCCGAATGAAACAGCAATGAATAACCGTAATATTGAGTGTCATCGGTTACAGCCAGTAACTGATTGGGCGATGTAAACACCAGGCCACCTTCATCAAAGTCATAGTAATGCTGACCATATCGCATCTTCCCGTTAAGTCCTTTTTTATACGATACCTTGTAAAAATCAAGCAGGAAAGATGACGGCAGATTCTGCTTCTCGATATTTATAGCGGCATTGTCCACCAGGCTTACCAGCGGATGCAAGGGCTTCGGCAGCCCCAGCACCCGGTGTAAGTCTGATATAGAAGTGAACTTATAAGGTTCTTCTTTTTTCACAGTATAAATATAGTTTTGATTTTACTCATCTGCTGCATTTTTTTCCTCGCAGCTCACAGCTCAAAACTCACCGCTTTATCCCAAAAACATCTGCGCCATGTGTTTTCTGAACTGCTCATCACCAACCTGCAGACGTTGTGCGTAGAGTGTCTTGGCATCTTCACCGGCTACATAGCGTAACTTGTCCTGTTCGTCTGTTGCAGCTTCGTATACCACTTCGGCAATTTGTTCGGCTGTGCTAAACGAGTCTTCATTTATAGCGCCCATCATTTTAGATACCCATTGATCGTACGCAGGGTGCGATGGCATTTCGAGTGAGCGATTCAGGAAGTCTGTTTTTATACCACCCGGTGAAACCGTTTTTATACCTATACCAAGCTTGGTTAACTCAAACGTCATGCTTTCGGCCCAGCCTTCCAGCGCCCATTTGGTAGCATGGTATATGGAGCTGAACGGAAAGGTGAGGAGTCCGCCCATAGAAGTAGTGTTGATGAACAGCCCGCTTTTTTTCTCACGGAAGTAGGGTATAAATGCCTGCGTTACACGGATCACACCGAGCAGGTTCGTGTTGAGTTGTCGCACGATTTGTTCATCGGATAGAGCTTCCAGCGGACCGATCAATCCATAGCCTGCATTGTTAAACACCACATCGATGTTGTGCGATGCTATAGCTTTCTGTGTTGTCTCTTTTATCTGCTCCGGGTTGGTAACATCCAGTGGCAACAACGTAACGTTGGGTATACCGTTCAGTTCGGTCTCATGTTCAGGTTTACGCATGGTGGCAATAACGTTCCATCCACGGGATGCAAATAATTTAGCTGCTGCTTTACCGAGGCCCGTAGAGGCGCCTGTAATAAAAATCGTTTTCATGATTGATTTGTGTTTTAAACTTTATACAACCTAAGTCGAAGCACCACAGACGAATCGTGTAGCCAAAACGGACCTTGTTGTAGCTGAAATGGAGGACGGTCGTTAATCGTTATCCGTTATCTGTTTATTCGTAAGAATTGCCCGGTTTAAGACAGAAAAAACGCATCCGCTGAAAAATTTAAAATGTACTTAACAGAAAGAATCAGATTTGTGATTATTTAGCAATCAATTATTCCCGATAGCATGAAATCAAGTTTTAAAATGATGTTGGTTGCAGCGGCTGCAATTCTCTTATCGTGCAGTGAACACGGAAGCACCGTTGTGGATGTTAACTTTTACATGCTCGTGAAAAACGCTGGCGGTGAAAACCTGTTCGACTCCGCCAC
>CAMLLI010000854.1 GCA_946480685.1 uncultured Flammeovirgaceae bacterium
GTAAAAATGGCATAAAGACAGGTGTTAAAAATGGAAGGCAGTCCGAAATTCAGGCGTATGGCACTTCTGAAAGACCTTTCTTTAAAAGTTCCGTCATGTTGGCATATCCGGAGATTTCGCAGTGAAATTTGCGTTATAATCTCAGAAAACAGTGAAATCATCAGGATAAACCCTGATGTAAAACTTAACTTCGCAGACAAGAATTATGAGAGATTGTACAATTTTTACGTTGACAAATGGCTTGAGAGTAGTGCATCAGCGAATCACAACTTCCGCGATCGTGCACTGCGGGTTGGTGTTGGATATTGGTAGCAGAGACGAAACAATCTTGAACCAGGGCATCGCTCACTTTTGGGAGCACATGGCTTTTAAAGGAACCCGGAGAAGAAAAACACTCGATATTATAAACAGCCTCGATTCGGTAGGAGGTGAACTCAACGCCTATACCGATAAAGAAAAGATAGCCTTCTATGCTTCGGTGCGTAAAGAATATTTTGAGCGCGCTGTAGACTTGTTGAGCGACATTACTTTTCATTCGGTGTTTCCTGAAAAAGAACTGGAGAAGGAACGGGGTGTTATACTCGAGGAGATGGCGATGTATCTCGATAGTCCGGATGAATCGTTACAGGACGAGTTCGAATCGGTGGTATATAAAAATCACCCGATGGGCATGAACATTCTCGGACGTGCCGAGACAATTAATGCTTTTCAGAAGAAAGATTTCGTTTCGTTTTTCAAAGGACATATCAATGCCAAGAAAGTTGTATTCTCCTGTGTAGGAGATATAGCACTGGATGAAGTGGAACGTCTCGCTAAGAAGTATCTCGAGAATTTTAAAACGCATCAGCTTAACGGCAGACGCAAAAAGTTCTCATCGTATACACCAGCTTATCAGGTATTGGAACGAACAGTAAAGCAGGCTAAATGTGCCATCGGTGGTGAAGCATATCCCGTTCACAATGGAAATCGCGTACCGCTATACCTGTTGGTAAATATACTCGGAGGTCCGGGTATGAATTCGCGCCTCAACCTCTCCCTTCGTGAAAAATACGGACTGGTATATTCGGTTGATGCACACTATATACCGTATTCGGATACTGGTATGTTTGCCGTTTTCTTCGGAACGGAGCCCAAGCAATTGGACAAGTGTATAAAGCTGGTGAAGAAAGAACTGCTGAAGTTCTGTGAAAAGCCGCTATCAAAACCACAACTGGCTGCTGCCAAAGAGCAGATCAAAGGACAACTCGCGATGTCGGAGGAAAATAACCTGAGTCTAATGCTGATGATGGGACGAAGCGTGTTGCTGTATAATCGTGTACCGCGACTCGAAGAGATATTCCAGACCATCGACAACACCAATGCACAGAAACTGCAAGATGTAGCCCAGGATATATTTGATGAAAAGAAACTCAGCCTACTGACGATGGTGCCGGAGAACGGGAAGGCGAAGGAGTCGTATTGAGAAGTAGGCAAGACAGAAAGTCGGGAAGTCCGAAAGTCCGAAAGACGAGAAGTCGTGAGATTCGAAAGTTGGGAAGATGAGATGATGGCTTTGGTTTTCTGAGAGAAAGTTTGAATAGAGCTATAGGTATATATTGCAGCGTGCCCACTCCGGAGTACGCTTGATCTCTTTGAATCCGAAGGATTATTTTCAAACCGGTCGTAACTTTTTTAAACATACCGTCTCTCCACCTTTCAGACTTTCCTAACTTTCCGTCTTCCGGACTTCCCGACTTTCGGACTTCCGACTTTTCAACTTTACCAAAGAACCGATGGACCTCATCAACGAATCAATACAACACTACGCGGAGCAACACACTTCTTCGGAGGGAGACTTGCTTAAAAAAATAGATCGTGATACACACGCTAAAGTAATGATGCCGCGGATGCTTTCCGGACACTTGCAAGGCAGAGTGCTGTCGATGATAAGTCACATGATCAGACCTCAGCGCATTCTTGAGATCGGAACCTATACCGGTTACTCAGCGGTTTGTCTGGCCGAAGGTTTGCAGGAGAATGGCAAGTTGATTACGATTGATATTAATGAAGAACTTGAAGATCGCGTTCGGGATTATTTCGCAGACTCTCCCTATAGCAAGAAAATTGAATATAAAATTGGCAACGCAGTAGAAGTGATACCATCTTTGAATGAGACATTCGATCTTGTTTTTATCGATGCAGACAAAGAGCGCTATAGTGTTTACTTCGACCTGGTAATTGAAAAAGTTCGCAGCGGAGGTTTCATATTGGCTGACAATGTGCTTTGGAGTGGCAAGGTGTTGGACACGAAGCCAGACAAGGATACGCGTGCCATTCTGGAGTTCAATAAAAAAATTCAGGATGACCCACGAGTTGAAAATGTACTTCTGCCGATAAGAGATGGTATTATGTTGATGAGAAAAGTATCTTTGTAAAACTTTTTAAGTCCCTCTTAAAATAATCAATACATGATGAGATCAATCTTCGCGCTATTTTTTGCGGTCCGGTTTACCGTAGCAGCGCAGACACCTCAGGTTCCGCACAAGATGCAGTTTGCGGACATGACGCTTACGATCCGCGATGATGCCCGCCGGGAAATCCAGAAAGATGTAGATGCTTTAACCGCTTCACCTCGCCATCACAACATTAAAGTTGAACGCGCGAAAACGTACTTCCCCATCATCGAGAGAATCTTTAAGGAAGAAAGTGTACCGGACGATTTCAAGTATCTCGTACTTCAGGAGAGTGCTTTGATTCCCGATGCCGTATCGGTATCGAAAGCAGTAGGCTTCTGGCAGTTCAAAGATTTTACAGCACTCGAAATGGGATTGCGTGTCGACAAAGAGATCGATGAGCACATGAACATCGTTTC
>CAMLLI010000855.1 GCA_946480685.1 uncultured Flammeovirgaceae bacterium
CCTGAATATAGGAAACACCAACGGTGGTAATCTTATACTGCAAACCGGTTCAACACTGCAACTTGAAAACAACAACCTCGTGTTAAACGGAAATGTAGCCGTTAACCCGAACAGTGAAACCGGTGTAATCGCCATAAACGGTGGTGACCTTACGCTGACCACAACATCAGCAACATCGTCAAACCTGCTCTTCAGCGAAACGAATAACAAGATCACCAACCTCACACTTTCGTCTACCGGAGCTGCGAAGATCAACCTGCTGAGTCTTATCAAAGCATACGACCTCGTTACACTTACCAAAGGAGAACTCAATACCTATAACGGAAACATGGTGTTGATTTCTGATGCCAACGGAAGTGCACGTATCGGTCCGCTTGTTGGTGGAGCTAAAATTACCGGAGATATCACGTACCAACGCTATATGGAAGGTGAAGGACGTATATACCGATATATAGCATCACCGATCAAATCGTATAAAGTAGCAGACATCCAGAAATATATACCGGTAACCGGTGTGTTTGCAGGTGCAAGTACCGGAACAGGTCTGCTTACCAATGCATCAATGTTCAGTCACAACGAGGCAGCCGGTGGGTATGCAAACTTCCCTCCTAACAATGGCACGAATCAGGATACCCTTCGCATCGGCAGTGGTTATTCAATCTTCGTTCGTGAAGCTACCAATGCAACAACATGGGAAGCTACCGGAGCTCCTTATCAGGGATCGTTCAGGTTTACACTGACCGGTGGTACATTAGGACAAGACAACGGATGGAACCTGTTGGGTAATCCATATACAGCTCCTATACAGTGGACCGGAAGCACAGCGGATGGCAAATGGTCTGCTATGACGGATGTAAGTGCAACGGTAAGTGTACGCGAAAACTTCGGTTCACAATACAGATGGCGCGTATGGAACGGTACAACCGGAAACCTTGATAACGGTATCATCGCTCCGGGTCAGGCGTTCTGGGTACAAACTACATCAGCAACACCATCACTTGTTATTACTGAGAATGCTAAGTTTACTTCGGATGGTGCATTCTATCGCGAAGGCAAAACTTCCGAGGCGATTGAAATCACCATGACGAACGGTACACTCCTTGATGAGACCTATATTGTTACCAAGACAACCGGTCTCAATACCTTTAGCAAGAATGAAGATGCACTGAAGCAAAAGAATACTTACTTCAACTTCTCTTCTGCATCGGAAGATGGAAAGTCACTGGTGATTAACACAGTGTCCAGCAACTTCTGTCAGCAAACTATACCGTTGAATATTGAAAATGCTTCCAAAGGAAATTACTCGCTGAAGTTTGGCGACATCAACCCGGATGTAGCAAAGGTATATCTTAAAGATTCCTTTACCGGAACACAGACCGCTATAACTGGTGGTGCTACCTATAGCTTTACCATTACTGATAACGCACTTTCAAAAGGTACACGTTTCTCATTGGTATTGGCGAAACCAGAAATTGCAGCGATACAGCCACAGGCAATTTCAGCTGCCAGCGTTTGTGAAGGTACTCCGGTTGTTACAATTGAAAACACAATTGCCGATGTAGAGTACCAGGCATTCATGGGAACTACAGAACTTTCAGAGAAAGTGTTATCAACTGGTGGAACCTTGCAACTCGCACTTGGTAAAGAAGCTCTTGGTGCCGGTACATTCCAGGTAGATATCAAAGCCGGTTACGGATATGCAAACTGCTCTACTTCTAAAGTTGCAGAAGCAGTCAATGTAACGGTAGATGCCTTGACGCAGCCGGTGATTACAGCCGCTGCCAACAAACTCTCCACGGAGTATAAAACAAACTATACATACCAGTGGTACCTGGATGGTGCTACACTGGAAGGACAGAACCAGTTCGAAATATACCCTGCTGCGTATGGTATATATTCTGTATCGGTTACGAACGGAAGCTGTGCACGTTTCGCAGATGGTGTCAACGTATCCCCTACCGGAAATGAGACAACATCGCAGAATGCACTGTTAGCGTCTCCGAATCCATTTACTGATAAACTGGTGGTGAACCTGAAAGGAACCAAAGCAACCAGCATCAAAGTTACCAACGTAGTTGGTGATACTGTAGCCGAGCGCGCTGTATCGGCTTCGGATGAAAGTATAACATTGGATCTGGCCGGACTTCCGCAAGGTGCTTATGTTGTTATTGTTGGTGCAACTAAACTGAAGGTGATCAAGAAGAGTTAGTTATAAACTATGTTACCCTCTACCTCTCTATGAAAAAGACCCTGTTAGCAATTTTTATTGGTGGGATAGTACTTTTAGTACTATCCTATTTTATTATGTCCCTGTCTCAGGAGACAAAAAGTTTAACGAACGAAGAGCGTTCATCAGCGCCCGGTAAATTTATAGAACTCGATCATGGAATCGTTCACTACGAATTGGAAGGAAGTGATACCGCGGAGCTGATTGTATTCATTCACGGTGGTGGTATAACCGGAAAAGAAGTATGGGCTAATAATATACCTTTCTTTCAACAGAAGGGATACCAGACACTCTCGTATGATTTGTATGGTCGCGGATATACCGACCGCCCGAATGTTGACTATACGCCCAAGCTTATGGTTGATCAGCTCGCGCAGTTATTGGATACATTGAAGATCCATAAACCCTTTACCATCATCTCTATGTCGATGGGTGCCATGATCGCACTGGAGTATACCAACCTGCATCCTGATCGTGTAAACAGAATTGTGTTTCTTGACCCGGCTACTACGGGTGATTACAAACCGAACCTGCTGTTGAGATTACCGGTAGTGTCCAATATGCTGATGACCTTCTACTGGTATCCTCGTGCCGTTGAAAATCAGCGTAAGGAATTTGTTGATC
>CAMLLI010000856.1 GCA_946480685.1 uncultured Flammeovirgaceae bacterium
ATGCGTGTAAAGAAATAGCATTCCCGAAACTACTCATTCTGTTCTGTATACTCGCTGTGTTTGCCCCGGCTTTCTCTATGAAAGGTATACCAGGCTCGTTGTTTCTGCCTCTGGCATTGGCCATTGGTTTCTCCATGATAACATCGTATTTACTGTCTCAAACTTTTGTGCCCGTAATGGCGAACTGGTTGATGAAAGATCATGCGAAGGAGCATCCGGAAGTAAAATACGATCCCACACTCGATGCAGGACAGCAGAAGATTCACATGCTGGAGCATGCTGAAGGTGGAAAGGTATCACGCTTTGAGCGGATCAGAAATCGCTTTGTGTCATTCCTGCAGCGGTTATTCCCGTTCCGTAAACCGATTGTTATAGTATATGCTGTGGTCGTGATCGGTATAACAGCGCTGTTGCTCTCCACGATAGGACGTGACGTTTTACCGAAAGTAAATTCGCGTCAGTTCCAGGTGAGACTCCGTGCTCCTGACGGACTGCGCATTGAACGCACGGAAGAGCGGTTGATACAGGCAGTAGGTATACTCGAGTCGATGATCGGTAAAGAGAAAATCGCCATAAGCTCTGCCTATATAGGACAACACCCCGGACAGTTTTCGATCAGTCCTATATATCTCTTCACGAGTGGCCCGCATGAATCGGTATGGCAGGTGAGTTTGAACGAAGGCTTCGAGGGAAACATGGACGAGCTGAAAGAAAACTTCCGCACAGAAATGAAAAAGAAAATGCCGGATGTAAAAGTATCCTTCGAGCCGATTGAACTTACAGATAAAATTTTAAGTCAGGGTTCTCCAACGCCAATCGAAGTACGGATTGGTAGTCGTAACAAAAAGCAGAATGAAGTATACGCGAAGAAGGTTGTCGAAAAACTCAAGGCAATTCCATACCTGCGCGATGTACAGATTGCTCAATCGATAAATTATCCTGCTCTGAATATTAATATAGATCGCGTACGCGCTGCACAGCTCGGTATCGATATGAATGATATATCGCGTTCGCTGATCGCGTCAACATCATCATCGCGCTATACCGACAAGAACGTTTGGCTGGATGAAAAAGCAGGCCTCAGCTATAGCGTACAGGTACAGGTTCCTGAAAACAAAATGACATCGGTAAATGATATATCACAGATACCGGTGTTGCGAAATACAACACGCCCGGTGCTCGGTGATGTTGCCACTATTGAGAATGATACTATATATGGTGAGAACGACAACCTCGGTGCCATGCCTATACTTTCTGTTACTGCGAACTTGCAGAATAAAGATCTCGGCACAGCAACAACGGATGTACAGGAAGCACTGGCTTCCCTCGGAGAGTTACCGCGTGGACTTACCATTGAGACAATTGGTCTCAGCCAGGTACTTACCGAAACGTTGGACAGTCTTCAATCGGGTTTGCTGGTGGCCATCGTAGTGATCTTCCTGATGCTGGCCGCAAATTTCCAGTCATTCAAAGTATCATTAGTTGTATTAACAACAGCACCGGCTGTAATTTTAGGAGCGCTGTTGGTGTTATTGATAACGGGATCAACGCTTAACCTGCAGTCGTATATGGGAATCATTATGTCGGTAGGTGTATCCATCGCCAATGCCGTGCTGCTGATCACCAATGCAGAACAGCTTCGTCTCACGAACGCCAATGCATGGGAGTCTGCAAAAGAAGCAGCAGCACTTCGCATGCGCCCGATCGTTATGACGAGTATAGCGATGATTGCCGGTATGATACCGATGGCGATCGGACACGGTGAAGGTGGCGACCAGGTTGCTCCGCTGGCACGCGCTGTAATCGGTGGACTATTTGCTTCTACACTCGCGGCACTCTTTATACTGCCGCTCGTGTTTGCCTGGTTACAGGAGAAGACCACTACACAATCAGTATCACTTGATCCGGAAGATAAAGACAGTAAATATTATATACCATCTGCGTATGAAACGAAATAACCAACCGATACAAATTTTAAAAACGACTTTAGGCGTGGCATTGCTGATCAGTATATTCAGCCGCTGCAACTCCTCCGAAGGAAATGCCTCCGGTCAAAAAGCAGCCGCACCTCCGGCACCAACCGTAGAAACATTTTCGCTTGAGAAAGGTTTGTTGTCAACCGAGATACAAATTCCCGGAGAGCTCTTCTCGTTTTAGCAGGTGGATCTCTATGCACATGAGACAAGCTTTGTTAAAAAGCTATATGTAGATGTAGGATCCGAAGTAAAAGAAGGACAATTGCTCGTATCGCTGGATGCACCGGAGATTCGTTCACGCCTGGCAGGAGCAGAGTCTCGCTGGAAATCGCAGGAGTCTGTTTACAAAGCAAGCAAGGCAAGTTATGATCGTTTGCTTGAGACAAGTAAAACACCAGGCACTATATCTCCGAATGATCTTGATCAGGCGCATGCGCGCATGAGTTCTGATTACGATCAGTTGCAGGCCGCCAAAGCAGGCTATCGCGAAGTAACCAATAGTCTTGATTACCTAGAAGTGCGTGCACCGTTCAGCGGTGTGATCACTGCGCGTAATATCAACCCGGGTGCGTATGTAGGTCCATCCGGCAGAGGGTCTGAACATCCGTTATTTACGTTGCAGGAGCAAAAACATTTGCGACTGGTTGTGTCCGTACCGGAAGCCTATACATCGTATCTCTTGCAGAATGATGAAGTCCAATTTCGCGTAAAGGCATTGCCGCAAAGTACATTTAAAGCAACCGTGAAGCGTCAGGCAAGAGCACTGGATGTGCGGCTGCGGGCGGAACGTGTGGAGATGGATGTATATAACAACGACAAGAAGTTAATGCCGGGTATGGTGGCTGATGTTACAATACCGTTGCCTGCCCGGGAC
>CAMLLI010000857.1 GCA_946480685.1 uncultured Flammeovirgaceae bacterium
CGGGCAGAATTTACTTACCTGGACTAAATATACCGGCTTTGATCCGGAAGTAACCTCGGGCAACAACACGGTATCACAAGGAACCGACACCGGTATATATCCTGTATCGCGCACCATCAGCGCAGGCCTGAGTGTAACCTTCTGATTTTACCCCTATAATTCAATTCAACATGAAAAATATAGTACGCATCGCGATTCTGTCGGGCATTCTTACAGCCTGCGTATCGCTGGATGAAGATCCTCAATCGTTCGTTACCTCCGATCAGTTTTATAAAACTGATGAGCAGGCAGTGGCCGCTGTCAATGCAGGCTATCGCAAACTGTATGAGACAGGACAATCGCTCTACAATAGTTTATTCCAGATCGGAGTTGAAATGGCTACCGATGATTATGCAGCCGGACCACGCGCCCGAAACGCACACGTACGCGCTATATCCGGATTGACGCACGATCCATTGAACGATCGCATGGAACAACTCTGGAAGCAGAGTTACGATGCAATCAACGTATCAAATATAGCAGTCGATCGCATTGCACTGATCAGTGCTTCTGAAATTGATGAGACACTGCGTGCGCGTCTTATTAACGAAGCTAAATTTTTACGTGCGTTACATTACTTTAACCTGGTGCGTTGGTTTGGTGATGTACCGATTGTACTGCACGAAACAACATCACTCACGGCCGAAAGCCTGTATGTAGAGAAATCTTCGGAAGACCTGGTATATCAGCAAATCATCCAGGACCTTACGGATGCCGAAGCATTGCCTGCAGCGTATACCGGCAGTGATGTAGGAAGAGCAACTTCCGGAGCTGCGAAGAGTTTATTGTCGAAAGTATATCTTACTCACAAGGAATGGAAGAAAGCCGCAGACAAGAGTAAAGAAGTAATTGACAGTAACACCTATGGACTGTTCGATAACTTTTCCGATGTATTTAACGTATCCACTAAAAACGGGAAGGAGCACATCTTCTCAGCACAGTTCAAAGGCTATTTCAACTACCAGGGTAATAGTCTCGCGAGTCGTTCGGCTCCTTTTGAACCACCGGGGGTAAATGGCGACTATGCAGACATGCTTAACAAACCCGGCAAACTATACGAAAGCTTTGATGATACCGATGAACGCAAAGCTGTAACATTCGTAACGCAAATGATTAGTCCCACCAATGGGCAACTCTATACCTTTGAGCCACACCTGTATAAATATTATGACCAGGCAGCGGTAGGATCACAAAGTAACTCTTCTAAAAATCTTCCGATCATCCGCTATGCAGAAGTTCTGTTGATTTATGCAGAAGCACTGAATGAAGATAATCACGGTCCGACAACCGAAGCATACTGGGCGATTGATGAAGTACGAAACCGTGCCGGTATAGCCAGGCTTGCCGATACATATCCGTCATTGAACGAAAGCGAGTTTCGCGATTCTGTTTTCCAGGAGCGAAGAAAAGAACTGGTATATGAATATCAACGCTGGTTCGACCTGGCGCGAAGAGGTGCCGACTACTATGTAGCAACGCTGCATGCTGCCGGAAAAACAAATGCTGCCCCAAGGCATACACATTTCCCTACACCACAACGGGAAATAAATCTGAACCCGAAACTGAAACAGCATCCGGACTGGATTAACTATTGATCTCCAAACCTCCAACAACTCATACAATGAAAAAAATAACATTAGGCGGCCTTATACTATTGGCATCCGCTATAGTATATAACAACACCGCTTCTGCGCAGAAGGCTGCGGACAAAAGCAAGCCCAACATTATACTTATTATGGTAGATGATATGGGTTACTCAGATATAGGAGCGTACGGCTCCGAAATTCAAACTCCGAATCTCGATAAACTTGCCGCTGAAGGATTGCGCTTCAAGGAATTTTATAACAATGCTATATGTGCTCCTACGCGTGCATCTTTACTTACCGGACAATATCCACACCGGGCCGGTATAGGATACTTCGATGTAAATCTAGGATTACCCGCTTACCAGGGATTTCTGAACAAGGAATCGCTTACGATAGGAGAAGTATTGCGCGGAGCCGGCTATAGCACCTTGCTCTCCGGTAAATGGCACGTTGGCAACGACAGTCTCTCGTGGCCGAACCAGCGTGGCTTCGACCAGTTCTATGGTGTTATCGGGGGAGGCGCTAATTATTTCAACAACTATCCGATGCCGCTCTTCGGCAGAGACTACCCCGTGGTGCTGGTAGAGAATAACAAGCGACTCAATCCCGAGCCCAACAGCTATTATTTTACAGACGAAATCATCAGCCATGCTGTTACATTCCTCGAAGAACAAAACAAAACCAACAAGCCATTCTTTTTATATGTGGCCTATACCGCACCACACTGGCCACTGCATGCATTACCGGAAGATATAGCCAAGTATAAGGGTAAATATGACAAAGGATGGGACGAACTGCGCAAAGAACGTTATGCCCGCCAGCAACAACTAGGTATACTCGATGCACAAAGTAAACCTGCGGAGCGCGATGCATCTATACCGCAATGGGACAACCTGACCTATGACGAACAGAAGCTTTGGCGTCACGCATGGAAGTATATGCGGCCATGGTAGATCGCATGGATCAAGGTGTAGGAAAAATTTTTGCCAAACTGAAGCAGCTGAAGAAAGACGACAACACACTCATCGTTTTCATTTCCGACAACGGTGCTGAAGGTGGAAACTATACTTTAGGTGGAAGAGGAAAACGCCTGAACTCAGGGCCTGTTGGAACAGCCGGATCATTCGACTATGTATTCAAAAATTGGGCTCATGTATCTAATACACCTTTCAACTCATATAAAGGCAATATGCATGAAGGTGGTATATCTTCACCGCTCATT
>CAMLLI010000858.1 GCA_946480685.1 uncultured Flammeovirgaceae bacterium
TCGTTTTGACAAAGCTATATTTAAAGAACGCCACCTCATGTTCGCAGTTGTAGCACAGCTTTTCTATGTAGGCGGACAAGTAGGTATCTGGGGAATCACCATTAACTACGTTACTGAACTAATACCGGAGACCAGTAAAGAAGTTGCTTCCAAATACTATATGCTTGCCGGTACTGTGTTGTTTGTGTCGGGCCGGTTCCTGGGAACGTTCTTCATGACGTATATAAAAGATCATAAGCTGTTGACTATATATGCAGCGATTACTTCATTACTGTGTGTTATCGGAATTTTCGCTCACGGTGAAATAGCTGTTTATGCCTTGCTGGCAACCAACTTCTTTATGTCGATCATGTTCCCGACTATATTCGGTTTGGGCGTTCGTAATCTTGGTGAGTCAACCAAACTAGGTTCATCACTTATTATCATGTCGATTGTAGGCGGAGCTGTTCTGCCTCCGTTAATGGGTGTATTTGCCGATAATATAGGTATACAGCAATCGCTTATTATTCCGGCTGTATCATTCCTGGTAGTATTGTTTTACGGAGCGAATGGCTATAAATTGAATAACGCCAAATAATGATGAAGCGTTATTGCCTGGCACTTGATTTAAAAGATGATCCTCAACTCATAGCCGAGTATGAGGATCATCATAAAAAAGTCTGGCCTGAAATATTGAAGAGCATCCACGATGCCGGTATAGAATCCATGGAAATATACCGTGCGGGCAATCGCCTCTTCATGATCATGGAAGTAAACGATAGCTTCTCATTCGAAGCGAAATCCAAAGCCGACAGCACAAATCCAAAAGTACAAGCCTGGGAAGAGCTCATGTGGAAATACCAGCAGCCGTTGCCTGTAGCGAGAGTTGGCGAGAAGTGGATCGTAATGGATAGGATATTTTATTCAGCTGCGAGTCGTTAGCTGCGAGCCGCGAGATGGGATGCTGGCTACAGGCCTCTGGCTGCAGGATCATTTCTTGTTCGTTCGTTTTAGCACCCATACTCCGCTATACCTGCAGCATCGGTTGGGATAAATACATCCTACTTCTGGCTTCTTACTTCTTACTTCCTACTTCTGTCTTCTTACTTCTGTCTTCTTACTCCTGGCCGAAGGCGCGCCAGCCTTCATTAACAACTTCATTATCAGTTACTAAAAATATATACTTGTAAAAATATACCAATTGGTATATTTTTACAGCCGATATGACCAAAGGCGAACGCACACGGCAACAGATTATCGAAAAAACAGCTCCACTGTTTAATAAGAAAGGATTCGATGGAACTTCATTGTCGGATCTTACCGAGACAACAGGACTTACAAAAGGAGCGATCTATGGAAATTTTGCGGACAAAGATGAGATTGCATTGGAAGCATTCAAGTATTCTATTAAAAAAGTAAAACAAGTAGCGCAGGCAAAAGTAGAACAGGCTGATACATTCCGGAAGCAGTTGTTCGCGCTATTTGATTTTTATGCTGAGTATGTTTTTGATCCTCCTATACCCGGTGGATGTCCTATGCTTAATATGGCTATTGAAGCGGATGATCATCGTACCTCTATGCGCAAAGTGGTAACGAAAGAATTGATGGATACTATATCCTTTATAGCCTCGCTGATCGAAAAAGGTATAAAAGCAGGCGAGTTCAAAAAAGATACTAAATCAAATGAAATAGCTTACACGCTCTTTTGTTCTATAGAAGGAGCGCTTATGTTTGCCCGCGTGGAAAAATCAGACGAACCGATGAAGATCATCATTCGTCATTGCAAGAACTTAATTAATCAAATAAGTAAATAAAAGAAGTATGCAACAACGCAGAGTAGTCGTTACAGGCTTGGGAGCTTTATCACCGCTGGGTAATACCGTGGACGAGTTCTGGAACAACCTGATTAACGCCAAGAGTGGTTCAGCACTTATCACGAGGTTTGATACCACAAAATTCAAGACCAAGTTTGCATGTGAACTGAAAGGGTACGACCCGTTGAATTATTTTGAAAAATCAGAAGTAAGAAAACTTGATCCGTTTGCACAGTATGCACTGGTGAGCAGTGATCAGGCTATAAAAGATTCCGGTCTTGATCTCAATGCTATAGATAAAACACGTGTAGGTGTTATCTGGGGTTCCGGTAACGGAGGCTTCTATACTTTCCAGCAGGAAATTATAGAGTATGCGAAAGGTGATGGTACTCCACGCATCAATCCATACTTTATACCGAAAGTAATTGTAGATATAGCATCCGGATGGATCTCGATGAAGTATGGCTTTATGGGATTGAACTTCTCAACGGTATCAGCATGTGCTACATCCAACACCGCGATCATCGATGCGATGAACTATATACGGTGGGGCAAAGCAGAAATTATAGTGGCCGGTGGATCAGAAGCTGCTATCAACGAAGCCGGTATAGGAGGTTTCAGCGCATTGAAAGCATTGTCGACACGCAACGATAATCCTGCTGCAGCATCACGTCCGTTTGATGTAGATCGCGATGGATTTGTGATGGGCGAAGGTGCCGGTGCATTGATACTTGAAGAATACGAGCATGCTAAACGCAGAGGTGCGCGCATCTATGCAGAAGTTGCCGGTGGAGGTATGTCTGCAGATGCGTATCATTTAACGGCTACACATCCCGAAGGTGCCGGTGCTATGCTTGGTATGAAATGGGCGTTGGAAGATGCCAACCTGAAACCTGAAGATGTTGACTATCTCAATCCACACGCTACATCAACTCCGGTAGGAGATGAGAGTGAAATGAAGGCTGTCTCAAAGTTCTTTGGTGATCATGCAAAGAAGCTTCACATCAGTGCAACGAAATCAGCAACCGGTCACTTGCTGGGAGG
>CAMLLI010000859.1 GCA_946480685.1 uncultured Flammeovirgaceae bacterium
AAAAATTAAGTCATGATTCAAAACTATACACCACAGCTAATCTTGTCCCTCATCAAAGACGACCTCATCAACAACAAACTCATCAACGGGTTAAATACGCTTGGGCTTAGTGCGGGCGATTATCACTTGCACCTGAGCGAAACCATTCTGAACCTCATCGGTCTCGATACGGAGAACGATGCCATCCACGACCTATATTTCAACCTCACCCAACAAAGCGAAACCCTCGACCTTACCGACATCACCAACCGCGAAAAACAATTAACACGGCTGGCTACCGAAATATATAGTGAGCTGTTGAAACAAAAGCAGTAGGTTGCATACTAAAATGGAAGTCTGTCGTTTCGTATTTTTTATAGTTTAGAATCTCTGCATGCGCTTATCTCTTTTCGTTTCGTTCCTGTTTTTTACGAACGTTTTACTCTACGCACAAACCTATACCGGCAAAGTAATAAAGATATCCGATGGCGATACCTTTACGATACTGCTGGATAACAAGCAACAAATGAAGATCCGTCTGCACGGAGTAGACTGCCCCGAAAAAGGACAAGACTTTGGTAGCGTAGCGAAAGAGTATATATCCAGCCTCATAGCCGGTAAATCGGTAACCATTATGCCTACCAAGAGAGATCGCTACGGCCGCACCGTTGCCATCGTAAAAGTAGACACCACCAATGTAAATGAATCGCTGCTCCGCGCAGGTTTAGCATGGCACTATAAAGAATACGACAACACGCCCCGCTGGGCAGACCTCGAACACCAGGCAAGAAACCACCATCGTAAAATATGGTCAGCTAAAAATCCAACGCCTCCGTGGCAATGGCGCAAGCGGAAGAAGGCGCGGAGTAATAGCTAATATATACTTATACTAACGATATACTTTCAATCTTGCCCGAAGATCGTTATAGATAGGATCAGAGTTCTCTTTCAAAGCACTTGCCAGTGTTTGCAAATGTTCGGTTCGTATACTTTTGTCGGCAATTTGAAACGGAAGTAACAGCAGGTCGTGTGACGCCTTGTTATTGTAGTTAGCGATCGCCAGGTATAATCCACGGCACGATGTAGTAGGTTTAGCCACTATAGCCTTTTTAATATTTTGCTGGAGAAATGGCGAGAATGCCGGGTGCGGGAATAGCGCTATAGCATAAAAAGTACAGAAAGTTGTTTTCCCCTTCTGTGGAGTGCTAACTATATCCCAATTCAAAATAACATCTATATCCTGTTCCCTTTTGAACTTAGCCAACACCATAAGACCACCTTCGCGAAAGTCACCTTCCAATACTATTTCCCGTATTCGTTCATAATATTTACCAGCCTTTGCAGCTCGGTGCATGGCCATATACCTTGCATGCAATTTATTGGGTTGATAGATAAGAACGCTATCCAGTTTACTGCTGCGCAAAGAATCCTTAGCAAGACGACACTTCCATTGATATACCTCCACAAAATAATCTCCTACCCTTTCCTTGGTGTCCAAACAGCTCCGAGGAGAGCTATGAACCCAGGCGGTATCTAGCAGATGTTCCCGAACGAGGGAAAGCGCATCTCCTTCATATTCGTCAATCAAAGCAGAAAAGGCACTGCATCTTATAATGGGTTTATCGTGACGGGTTAATTCCAGAAGTTTTGTCGAAGATATTTGTTTACTCAGCGCCAAAAATGATTCGCCTTCTGGCCATATATGCATGAGTCTGCCTGTTGTATCTTCTCTCACAAGTTCATAAGCACTTATACTTTTTAGAAGTAAATGTTCTTCTTCCGATAGTGCCGATAAGTCTTTATCAATCTGCGCCGAGGCTGGCACGTACAGGAAGCAAAGTAATATGATTCGGTATAGTCTCATAGGAGCTTACCAAATATAGCATTTTCGGAAAAACTCAACTATACATTCATTTCACAATCTCCACCCACCGATTATAGAAGACGCCACCAATGTTTGTATCGGCCGGATCAGTAGCATTATCCCACACAACGGTTCCGTTATACGTTATCTTCTTTAACACGATTAACGTATTGCTGTCAGTAATCTTTTTATAGATATAGGTTTGCACGGTATCAACATTGTTACTGTCCTTCAACTGCCATTGAATGAGCGTTGTAGTTGTTTGAGACTGATCGCCAGTGCCTTCATCGGCCAATACCATCATGCAGTTCTGTTCGTTTGCATTCTTAAGTATCAGAAAGTTTCGCTGGGCATCATAAGTCGGGTGGTATATTTCCGTCTTCACGCCATCCGCGAGGCGGTATAGTCGTATGCTGTCTTCTACGTAGTAGCCTTCAGTGGCAGAATCGAGCAGATTTTTACCCTCGTCATTCTTCACCGACAGGTAAAAGCCAAGATCTATAACTGTACCACCATGTTCACTGCAGGATGAAAGAAGTACAACGGCACCCACTAACACTGTCTTAAAAAATAACCTCATAACTGTATCGGATAATCGGACACTATATAAGCACTAATCTTATTATTTGTGTTAAGTGTGTTTTAATTTTTTCGAGACGCATTCAATATTCTTGCCAACGGACTTTTTATTTCCTAAAGCGCCTATCGGTTACAAGTTGTAACATTACCACAACCGAGTTTCTTCTGTAACAAACTGCTCCGGGTTCATATAGCCGGTATAGGTATTGGAATATAATTCCTTATCGTCTTCGAGGTAAAGTTTAAACCGGAACTTGGTTTTATACGAACCTTTAAAGAACGGTGCTGCGAAAACCTGATAGCCTGCGGGTGGCATGCTATATTCATGAGGTTCGTTTCCACATATAAAAATATCGTAGATATCCAGATCCTGCCACTCCCCTTTCGGATCAATAGCTTGCGGAATAA